>CAZPOY010000036.1:0-13884 GCA_964588345.1 uncultured Thermoplasmata archaeon | reverse complement strand
GGGCTCCGATGGTCACCGTTGAAAGTATCTGGGTTTCGCCTCTGGAAAATAGGGCCGACCCATGGGTTCTTGGCAAGAGGCCAACCTCGGCTTTTAGTTCTCGCAGTTCGTCAAGCTTTCTTCCGTCGAGGCGAAGTTCTTTTTCCAGAATATTCTTCGTCACGAGTTCTTCCACGAATTCGTAGAAGTTGTTTGAAAGCACCTCGCCGACAGCTTTTTTTGCCTCTTCCTCGGACACATTCTTTTCAGAGGCCAGTTTCTTGGTCATGTCCTCTTTTATCTCATCTTCAATCTGCTTCATCAGGGCCTTGCGTTCCATCTTCGTCTTCTGGGGCGTGTTGAAGAATTTCTCCTCAACGAGCTTTTCGTAATCCTTCTTGATCCTTTCGAGAAGTTCCTTGCTTTCGTCCGTGCATCCGGGCTTGTATACCACGGTGTCTGACCCGGCCTTTTCATCGCCGATGTCGTTTCGGACCTCATCAATGAACTTGGCGATGGGTCCCATGGCGTCCATGGCTATCTCGAAGGCCTTCTCCATGTCTTTGTCGGGAAGGTCGTTGGAATCGCACTCCACCATGGTAATCTTCTCTCCGTCGCCCATGACCACCAGGTCCAGGTCCGAAAACTCCATTTCGTCCATGACGGGATTTATGAGGTATTGACCATTGACGTATCCGATTCTCACGCCTGCAACAGGTCCGTTGAAAGGTATTTTGGATATGTGCAGTGCCGTGCATGCGGCAATCATGCCCACGATGTCCGGGCGGTTCTCCATGTCCACGCTTAGTGGGGTGCAAATGACCTGCACGTCGTTCCTCATCTCCTGGGGAAACAGGGGTCTAAGGCCCCGGTCTATCATCCGGGAGATCAATATGGCTTCGTCGCTAGGTCTTCCCTCACGCTTGGTATATCGTGGTCCTTTTATCTCTCCTACGGCGGGGTATCGTTCTTCGTAATCCACCATGAGGGGAAAGAAGCTTATCCCGGGTCTTGGGCTGTCCGTCATCGTAGCGTTGGCCATTATTATCGTATCGCCCATCCGGGCCGTTACCACGCCGTCTGACTGACATTGCATCTTTCCATGTTCTATTATCAATTTCTTTCCAGCAAAATCTGTTTCAAATCTCTTGACACTCATTCTCTCACCAGTATTCGTTCTTTCTCGTTCTCTATCGTCCTTGGTGTCTTTCTGGTGTTACCCTTTCTCTACACTATAACGATTCTATTGTGTTCGACCGGTCCCATGTGCTCCCCCTTTTTAAAACTAACTAATTGGATTTTTATGTTGTTTTAAGTAGTATTTTCGTATTCGACTGGGGGTGTCGAAAAATATGTTATTGAAGATTTTGCAATTCCACCAACCCACTTTTCATTTAGACATATTTCATGGCTCTCTCCAGCATTACATTGTTCCCTCCAACCACCTATCTGTTACATGCGTCTCTCCAACCACCTACCCACTATCATCTATACGCTAATTCCCACCCAATTATAATATGTAGAATGAGGAAAAGGGAAAAAACAAAAAGAGTCCAAATCCCCCATAACTCATAAATAGACGTTCCCATATTGCGCAAAAGTCCCGACTTAGCTAAGTGGTTACGGCGGGGGACTGTAGTAAGGGCTGGTGCTGTTGCACCGCCCTCGCCGGATATCCCTTTCCCCCCGGTTCAAATCCGGGAGTCGGGATTCACTTTTTTGATTTTTCTTTATCAAAAATAGCCCCGACTACCGGGTCAGACCAATCCAATAAGAAAATAGAATATGGATTGGTCGCTATCCGGGATTCAGGACTCAAAATTTTTGATAGTTTTTTTCATCAAAAAAGTTCCGACTTCCGTGTTAGACCAATCCAACATGAAAATAGAATATGGATTGGTCGCTATCCGGGAGTCACACATTCAAATTTTGGCTGAATTGTGATTGTATTCAATTTGAATATCGGGACCATATTTTATAAATCATTTCGGGATACTACAAATCATTTTTGCGCCCCACATTTTTATTTAATTGTTAGTAATCCGAAATGAAATTATCGGTATAGTATTTAAAACAGGTCAATTACCGATACATCGGGCATAATTCCAAAGCCAAAAAGAGAAAAAAATGGCAATCTCGTCCTAGATTGCTGACTTATGGGATGAAGCTCTAAATGAGCAAAACTATATAACCGACCTACTTATCCAAACAAACGGGAAATAGAAATGGTTGACGTAGTTTTGCTTCTGGAATTCACCGCCCTGGCCATAATCTCAATACTTGTGATTTCCAACCCCCTTTCTACTTCTGCTATTTTTATTGCTCTTACGGAAGACATGAAAAAGGAGGAGAAGACGTCCATAGCAAGGCGTTCCATGAAATATTCGGGACCGATACTCATCTTCTTTACCCTCACCGGATTGCTCCTCTTCGAACTGTTCGGTTTTTCACTGGGGGCTTTCAGGATTGCCGGCGGAGTACTCTTATTCACAACGGCCGTATCCATGATGAACCCAAAGCCCGCATCCAAGGAAGCACAGGTAACATCCACGGACATTTCCCTGATACCCCTCTCAATCCCCTTCACCAGCGGTCCTGGAACCATCGTCACCGTCGTCGTTCTATCGACTGAAGCACAAAACGTTCTCAGACAAGACCTTTTCACAGGACTGCTTCTGTACGCCGGAATCTTTCTGGGCATAATTGTTCTCTTAGTAGTGGTGTATACTATGATGCGCAATTCGGAAAAGGTCGATGCCTTGCTGGGAGAAGGCGGAAGGAACGTCGTCACGAAGATAATGGGCCTCATAGTAATGGCGATATCCGTTCAATTCGTCATAAACGGAATCAAGGACATTCTCCCCGAACTGGTCCGGATTGCCCTGGCCAGCATGTGAGGAACGGAAGAGGGACGTTCAAAAAAGCGTTCAATCGCTTCCAGGCAACCATTTTCAGCCAAATCTTGACAAGTCAAACTTAGGTTTCACCCCAAATTTGACAAGCAAATCTGGTTTTTATTCAACTTTGCCATGCTTCTTTTTCATGATATGTCAAAGTTGCGTTTCACTCGGCTTTGACAAAATAACGTATTAAATGTCAGAGTTGCGTTTCAGGCGCACCTGCAATAATTATAATTAGAATAAGCTACAATGACCTTTCAGATTTCATGCCCAATAAGGTTTATTCCATCGTGGTTTCCGAACTGGAAACGGTTCTGGGAGACATTCTCGCCGCAGGGATTACGAAAAAAGCCATAGTGTCCATGGGCTACGACCCGGATAGCATCGGGCCCGATGAAATGAAAAAGGCACTGCGGGGCCACATCCAAAATTCCCTCGGTTCATTCATGGCACCGGACAAATCCAAGGCGTTCATTAAAAAGATCGAAAAACGGCTTGACGAGGTGAATACATGATACCTGGCCTGGATTCGAAAGACGAGACAATGGCTGGTTCGATGACCCTTTTTTCCCTTCTGGTTTTGGCCTTTTACCTGCTCAAACCCTTTGACAAAAACATCATGTTGATATCATCAAGCATCATCATCGTGGCGGTTCTCATCGTTACCCTGTATTACTGCATAAAAGCCACACGGCTATACGGGATAAAAAGCCATGAAGGTAAGTTCTGGAACAAAATCGTCTGGATGATGCTCGTCATGGCACTGGGCATTGCCGCTTCCGAGTTACTGGATTACGGGACTGACTTTTTTGCCCTTTCCGCTCTCGTCGGATTCGCCATCGCCTTTTGGGCGGGAATCGAAAGACTCATCCGTGGCGGATTGAAACCGTCGATTCGGGACCTGCTCAATGTGGCGGTCATCGAACTTCTGGCCATCAGCTTGATTACGATTCTGACCGTTTATGTATTCAACCTGCCCGAAATCAGTTTTGACTATGGCGATTACGTACTTGAATCGCTGGTAATCCTCATCGGCTTGGCTGCCACATACATGATGTTGCTCCTTGGCCAGCTGATGGGAGGCCACCTTTCTAGGGCATGGTATCTATTGGGGGCCGGAGCCACGATTTTCACCGTGAAATATAACCTGATGCTGATTCTTACGGCAACGGATATGAATTACCAATTCATGTTCCTGGACGCATTCGACGCCATTGCCCTGCTCTTGGTTGCCTTCACCGCTTATTACCAGAGAAAAAAGCATCTTGAGATGATAGAAGGCTTCTTCTGAATCATGCAAAGAGATAAAAACCAGCATACCTTCCCCTGACTTATAAGTGGTAGCCATGTTCTGTCCCAAATGCAAAGCATTGATGTTTCCCAAGGAAGGCGTAAAAACGTGCCCTAAGTGCGGTTATACCGAGAAAGGGAAAGACGAAAAGATAACTTTTGAGAGGGAAGTGAAGGAAGAGAAGGGCATCATCGAAGATTCACAGACCCTTCCCACCACCAAAGAGGAATGCCCCAAATGCGGGCACAAGGAAGCATATTGGGTCATCCGCCAGACCAGGGCCGCCGACGAACCCCCCACCAGGATATACCGGTGCACCAAATGCAAGTATTCCTGGCGCGAATACTGAACCTCACAAAGAGAAAACGTTATATTGCTTGTGCAATTATCAACGAATCGCCCCTATGAGGGGAGGGATTACATGGCTATAGGTACCGAAGATATTACCCTGATTGCCAACGTTCTTTTGATTGTCGGCCTACTGATTTCGCTGGTCTTTTCCATCATTTTAAAAGACCTGTTGAAATCGGCCATCGCTCTTGGCGTTGGTTCGGCACTGCTGGGAGGAATCTTTTACCTTCTTGGAGCACCGCTCGCCGCAATGATTGAAGTGTCCGTCTGCGGTGGACTGGTGACCGTTCTCTTCGTCTCGGTCATCACCATGACGGGTGACGGCAAAGAAGAGGAGACCAAGGAGGCAGTCGAATGAACAAAAAATGGGTCATCACGAACATTTTTGCACTGATATTGGCGGCCATGTTCTTCTTCCTGACCTTTGCAGCACTTTCCGAAAACCCGGAGACCATCAATGACTTTGGGTATTCCACGGGCAGGGTGCTATGGGAAGCAAGGTCCACGGACCTCATAATACAGTTCGTGGCGATGTTCTCGGGAGCCCTTGCGATACTGGCTCTCACCAAGGAGGGATTGTCGGAATGATGCTTGAAAACATGATTTATCTGAACGGCATCATCGCAGCCGTAGTTGTCTTCTTGGGGCTTTACGCCATCATCACCCGGAAGAATATCATCAAGGTCCTCATCGGCATTGAGATAATGGCCAAGGGCGTCACCCTGAATTTCCTGACCGTCGCTTCGAGCATGTCGCAAGCCATGGTCATTCTGATAATAGGCATCGAAGTCATCGTCACGGCCATCGCCCTGGCATTGATAATTAACGTTTACAAGCATTACGGAACGCTGGACGCCGGAAAGGTCTCGGAGCTGAGGGGGTGAAGAGATGATAGACCACATCGACCTTCTCATCCTCGCACTGCCTTTCTTTGGAGCAACCCTCATGCCCATTTTGGGATTTCTGGGAGAAGGAGCCCGAAAATGGTTTGCAGTAATCATCTCAGCCATCACCGCCGGAATGGTGTTCTACATGTTCCCCGAGGTCTGGGACGGCGTACCCATATCCGCTCAATACGACTGGCTCTGGCAGCTGGACATCGGATTCAACATCTACATAGACCCACTGTCCCTTGTAATGGCGGCCATCGCCTCAGGCATCGGCTTCCTCGTCATACTCTATTCGACCAAATACATGGAGGGCGAAGGGGGGCTGGGCCGCTACTATACGCTCGTTCTGATATTCATCGGGGCCATGATAGGTCTCGTCATCAGCGAATCGCTTCTTGTTCTCTACGTTTTCTGGGAGATTGTCGGTCTTTGTTCTTATTCTTTGATCGGCTTCTACCACAAGGACAAGAAGGCAGCCAAGGCGGGCATGAAGGCATTCGTCATCACACGCATCGGTGACGTGGGGCTCTTTATTGCCATGGCAGCCCTCTACCTTCACACGGGCACTTTCAACATTCACGAAATCGCCACCCTCGTCACCGTTCAGCCGGACAGCTATTGGGTCGTGGAAACGGCGTACATGAACATCAACGTTCTTACCTTGGCTGGATTCGGAGCCATACTGGGTGCTGCAGGCAAATCGGCCCAGGTACCTCTTCATACGTGGCTTCCCGACGCAATGGAGGCCCCTACCACCATCAGCGCGCTAATTCACGCTGCAACCATGGTAAATTCCGGCGTTTATCTCATAGCGAGGATGATGCCCGTATTCGAAGGTGTTACGGGATGGACCACCACGGTTCTCTGGCTCGGCGGCATCACAGCCCTTCTTGCGGCAACACTTGCCGTCGTCGAACAGGACCTCAAGAGGATACTGGCGTATTCGACGGTTTCTCAGTTGGGCTACATGTTCTTCGCCTTGGGGCTGGGCTTCGACGGCGTTTTTCCCGCCATGTTCCATCTAGCCAACCACGCCATTTTCAAAGCGCTTCTCTTTCTTGCAGCAGGTTCCGTCGTTCACGCAGTGGGAACCAGGAACATGTACGAGATGGGCGGCCTCAAAAACACCATGAAGATTACAATGGTGACCATGGGCATAGGCGCCCTGGCGCTTTCGGGCATACCGCCCTTTTCCGGATTCTGGTCCAAGGACGTGATATTCCATCACGCCTGGACCACGGGCGAATACGCGGCCCTTGCTCTAGTTGTTGTGGCAGCCATGCTTACACTACTTTATTCGTTCAAGATGTTCTGGCTCGTTTTCATGGGGAAACCTCGTTCGGGCAAGGAAGGCCACGAAAGTCCCTGGAACATGACCGTTCCGCTGGTAATTTTGGCTGTTGGAGCCGTCATATCCTGGGCAATGGTGGATTACTTCTCGCTGGGGCTGGAAAATTTCAACTTCCACGACATCCATCATCTCACCATCATGGAACTTGTGACCGAAACCTTCACTTCGCTCCCCATCGCATTGACCGGGGTGGCACTGGTGCTTGGCGCGGTTGCCTTCGTTTTCCGCTGGCAACTGGGCAACATACTAAAGGATTCCATGACGCCCCTATATGACCTTATGAAGGATGGCTACGGGTTCGACTGGCTCTACGACAAATTCATCAAGGGATTGAAGCATGGTTCCTGGGGGCTCAAACGCATCCAGACGGGCGATGCCAATTACAATGCAATGTACGTGGCGGTGGCTCTGATGATTCTCATGGCCGTCTTCTGGTTCTACGGAGGTGTTTTCTGATGATGGACCTTATGGTCGCACTGCCTCTTTTCATCATCATATCCGGTGCGTATCTGACCTTCGTTGCCGGCATGGCCGAGAAGCATCCCAGGAACGGGAAGGGTGCGGGCATACTCGCATCCCTGGTCCTGGCCACCAGCTTGGTTCTCCAACTGATGCTTGCATGGAACGTTTGGAACGAGGGTGCATTGGAATATACCCTGAGCTGGGGACTGCCCACCTTTGCGATATATTTCCAAGCCAACGCCCTGGGCCTTCTCATTAGCATCGTTGGCACGCTACTGGCAACATTGGTATCGATATATTCCATCGGATATATGGAACACGACAAAAGGGTCCAGTATTACTATCCTCTTCTGATGCTCATGACAGCGGGGATAGCCGGCATCGGCATCTCCAACGACATCTTTACACTGTATCTATTCTTCGAACTTATGGCCATATCTTCCTACGCCCTCGTCGCATTCAGGAAGGACGAGAAAGCGCCGGTGGAGGCGGGCCTCAAATACATCATAATGAGCGCCGTGGGTTCGGCACTTGCCTTGTACGGCATATCTATACTATTCAAGGCGACGGGAACCCTGGACCTTACGGCAATGGCGGACCTAGTCTCACAGATGGACTCGGTCAACGCATCGCTTGTGGCAGCCAGCGCATTCATATTGGTTGGCTTCGGCGTCAAGGCGGCCCTGGCCCCTCTGCATACCTGGCTTCCCGACGCGCATTCGGCGGCCCCTTCGGGCATATCCGCCATGCTTTCGGGCATCGTCATTCAGGCGGGATTATTCACCATGCTCAGGGTCCTACTGCCCATGACGGGACTTGACATCCCCTTCGGGCTCACACTCTGCGTATTCGCCGTCATCACCATGACCACGGGCAACACCCTTGCCTTCGTTCAGAAGGACATCAAGCGGATGCTCGCTTATTCTTCCGTTGCTCAGATGGGGTACATCCTCCTGGGCATCGGCCTTGGCCTTCAGTATCAGACGGGGCTTGGAGAAGACGTGGCCCGCTTGGGATTGACCGGCGGACTATTCCACATCGTGACTCATGCGTTCATGAAGGGCCTGGCATTCCTTTGCGCCGGTGCATTCATACACGTCATCGGCACGAGGAACATTCATGACATGCGCGGCATCGGCCACAAGATGCCCGTTGCGGCGATATGCTTCACCATTGCAGGACTCGCACTTTCAGGAGCACCGCCCTTTTCCGGATTCATGTCCGAATGGATGATATTCAGCGCCGGAATAGACGCCATGGGGGCCATAGGATGGTGGGGGCTATTCTTTGCCCTTGCTGCGATAATCAACGGCCTCATATCGCTGGGATACTACCTTCCCACCATCATGACGCTGTTCCTGGGAGGCGGTTCGGAAAAGGTGAGAACGGCAAAGGACGTGGGAGCAGCCATGGCCGTCCCGATGGTCATCATGGTCGTTATCACCATTGGCCTGGGCATATGGCCCGCCTTCGGATTGAGGTTGGTTGACCCGGCCGTGGACTTCATACTGGCACTAATGGGAGGTGTATAAAATGACGAACTGGCAGGATGCCATATTTTTGGTTCCACCCGTTGCATTTTTGTTCATGCTTTTGATAGGATATGGGATATACGCGATTGGCGGCAAGATGGCCTTCAAGGCCAAGAAGACGGAAGGCAAGCTTGCGAGTTATGCTTGCGGAGAAGACATTCCCGGGATGAAGTTGAGGCAAAACTACGACCTGTTCCACGTTGCCTTCTTCTTTACCATGCTTCACGTCGGAGCCCTGATAATAGCCACTCTTCCCAATGTGGGAGAAGATTACGCCCAGGCGTTTTTCATGGGCTTGATTTATCTAATGGGCCTTGCCTTTGTTATAGTGACTCTCCTTGCGGGAGGTGCCGACCGTGCTTGATAACCTGGTTAAGACAGCAAGAATAAAATCACCATGGGTATGCCATCTCAATACCGGCGGTTGCAACGGCTGTGACATCGAGATACTGGCTGCCCTTATGCCTAGATGGGACCTTGAACGTTTCGGGATATTGCTTAAAGGGACGCCAAGACATGCAGACATACTGCTCTGCACCGGCCCCATCACCGTTCAGCAGAGGGACAGGGTCCGAAGGATATACGAACAGACCCCCGAGCCGAAATTCGTCATGGCCGTGGGTTCCTGTGCTTGTACGGGGGGCGTTTATCGCGGGTGCTACAACGTTCTAGGAGGCGTGGACCAAGCGATACCGGTGGACATGTACATCCCCGGGTGCGCTGCCAATCCCAAACAGGTGATAGACGGAGCGGTAAAATTACTTACATCACTGAAGGAGGGCTGAAATGACGGCCAAGGAAAATAACATTAAGGAAAGCTTGATGGAGAAGATGGGCGACAAAGTGAAGAACATCACAATTCCCCGGGATAGGAGGATGTTTGTCCTTGCAGAGAGAGACGGGCTCGTGGAGACGACGCGTTTTCTCGTTGATGAGCACAACATGAGCCATCTAGCCACCATCAGTTGCACAGATGATGACGATTACATAGAGGTATTGTACCACCTGCTCGGCAGGGACAATGGCGTGCGTCTCACTTTAAAGGGAAGGGCTCCCAAGGATGATTGCTGGCTTCCCAGCATCACCGGCGTCATACCCGGTGCATTCCAATACGAAGCGGAAGTGTGGGAAATGATGGGCGTCGATTTCAAGGGACATCCCAACCTTGTCCACATCGAACTTCCCGATGACTGGGGAGACAAGGGATGCCCGCTGAGGAAAGACTGGGTTTTCGACAGGAGGCCTTACGATGAGTGAGATAACCGTTCCCGTCGGACCGCAACATCCCGCCCTCAAGGAGCCGGAAAGCTTCAAGATTACTTTGGAAGGCGAGAGGATAAAGAGGGTAGACCTCAGGATAGGATACGTTCATCGCGGCATTGAAAAAGCGTGTGAGAACAGAACATTTCTTCAGGACATTTATCTCCTTGAGAAGGTATGCGGAATCTGCTCTCATGCCCATACAACGGCTTATCTACTCGCCGTCGAAGAAATTCTCAATGCCGAGGTCCCGCCCAGGGCAACGGCCATCCGCATCATCATGTGCGAACTTGAGCGAATCCACAGCCACCTGCTCTGGCTCGGTGTTGCAGCCCATGAAATAGGTTTCGACACGCTCTTCATGTATTCGTGGCACGACAGGGAGATAATTCAGGACCTCCTCGAAGGCATTTCCGGCAACAGGGTCCATTACGCCATGAACACCATCGGGGGCGTCCGCAGGGACATCTCCGACAAGATGGTCAAGAAGATGCTGGCCGGCATGAAGAAGATAGAGGAGAGGACGAAATACTACATCGACATCGCCTCTTCCGAGGAGACCTTCCTTTCAAGGACCGTAGGCGTCGGCATCCTGGAAAAAGACGTTGGCATAAAAAAGTGCGTGGTTGGTCCGACGGTGCGGGCAAGCGGGATAAAGCACGACGCCCGTTTCGACGACCCGTATCTCGGGTATGACGACCTGAATTATAACATGATTACGCAGGATACAAAAGATGTTCAGGGACGAGTCGTGGTCAGGGCCCTTGAGGTACTTGAATCGGTGAGCATCATAAGGCAGGTTCTCGATGATTTCCCTTCAGGCGACCTCAAGCAGAAACTTCCCACGAAGGTTCCCGAAGGAGAATCGGTAAGCGTGGTGGAAGCGCCCAGAGGCGAGGACATCCATTACGTCCGCAGCAAGAACTCGACGAAACCGGACAGGGTGAAGGTGAGAGCGCCGTCGTTGGCTAATCTCTTCGCCGTACCTGACATGCTCGAAGGGGACACCCTTGCCGACGTACCTCTCGTCATCGCGGCCATAGACCCGTGCATGAGTTGTACGGACCGATATACCGTCGTTGACTTGGACAAGGGAACTCAAGGAGTGGTGACCAAGCAAGAACTTCAGAAACGTGCTTTCGACAAGTACGGGAGGGTTGATTAAATGGACGTTGAAATCCTCATTCTCTCGTTCATCTATCTACTGGTGTTCCCCGGCTTCTTCTTCCTTTCGTCCATGGCACTTTTCGTCGAATATTTCGACAGAAAGATTCACGCGAAGATGCAAAAACGCGTGGGACCCCCTCTCGCTCAGCCACTCTGGGATTTCATCAAGCTCATGGCCAAGGAGGACATCGTGCCTGCCGCCGCTGACAAAGTGGTGTATTCCGCCGTACCAATAGTTGCATTCGCATCCGTCATTACGGCTTTCCTTTACGTACCCACGTTTTTCCCAGAGACACTTCTTTCCTTCAACGGAGACCTGGTAATGGTCCTGTTCCTATTGACCATCCCTAGCTTTGCAATGTTCGTAGCGGGATATTCGTCCAGCAATTTCTTCGGACAGGTGGGCGGAGTGAGGGCTTTGACCCAGCTATTCTCTTACGAAGTGCCATTCCTTCTTGCGCTCCTGGCTCCGGCCGTTGCCGTGGGAAGTTGGGGAATGAGTGCGATAGTTGAGTGGCAGATTGATAAAATATGGCTATTTTTCATAGCTCCCCTGGCTTTCGCAATTGGCTTGATAACCCTTCAGGGCAAGATTGCAAGGATTCCCTTTGACATACCCGAAGCCGAAACGGAGATAGTGGATGGTCCGCTTGCCGATTACAGCGGAAGGCGCCTGGCCCTGTTCCGGTTCGCCATGGGCATGGAACTTGTTGTCGGTTCGGCCTTGATAACGGCCCTTTTCCTAGGCGGACCCACCATTCCGGGCCTGGAACTTCACAAGGTCGGTGGGCTCATCATGGGTTACCACATCATCGGTTATGCCATCGGATTTTTCATATTCCTGGTGAAAACTCTCTTCATAGTCCTCATTTCAACCTTCATCAGAACGGCCATGGCCCGCATCAAGATCGACCAGATGGTAAATCTGTGTTATCGTTACCTTGCACCCGTTGCCATCATTCAGTTGATGGCGATTGCCGTGATAAAATACATGGGGTGGATTTAAATGGGCAAGATAGCAGCCATGAAAGCGGAGATTTTGGGCCGGCTCGCCAAGAAGCCGGAAACGGAATTATATCCATTTGAAAAAACGGAGATGCCCGAAGGATGGCGGGGTGCCATAGAATTCGACTACGAATGCTGCATCATGTGTTCGATTTGCGCCAGGGTCTGCCCTGCCGAAGCCATCGAGATGAAGCCCGTATCCGAGAAGAAGAACGCGCCCCTGTTCTATCAGGACCGGTGCATCTATTGCGGCCAGTGCGCAGAATCGTGTCCCAAGGATTGCATCACTTTGACCAAGGAATACGAAACCGCTAGCCCCAAGCGGGAACTCATGAGGGTCGACAAGCTCAAGGAAAAAAGAGCCCTCCTGGAAAAGCAGGAAAAGGCAAAGGCAGCCAAGGCCGCCGAGAAAGAATAAGGGCGAAGGAAGTCATGAAACCCATTTCCTTCCTCAAGGGCTTTCTTGAGGACGCCGAGAAGGTTGTGGTCGTGGGTATCGGCTATGACATGGGCAGGGACGACGCCGTGGGCATTTATGTGGCGGAAAAACTCCAGGGAACTAGTGACCGCATTGCTTGTTTCAAGACATATACCGTTCCCGAGAATTTTACGGGTGCCATAATTAGGGAGAAGCCGACCCACGTCATTTTCGTCGACGGCGCTCAAATGGGTCGAGAACCTGGAGAAACTTTCGTCATTGAAAGTTCCGAGGTCAAGGACACCTCGTTCTCCACCCACACCATGCCCATCAATCTCATGGAGGATTTCATCGCAAAAGAGACCGGCGCCGATACGATAATCCTGGGCATTGAGCCAAAGGATTTCGGTTTTTCAGATACCCTGGAAATATCCAGCAAGGCCAAAAGAGGGGCGGACCGCATCTGCAAGATGATCACTGATGCCTTGGAAGATTGACCTTCGAGTTTTTTCCGCCATTCATCTGTCGGTCTCTTCCCGACGCCTTTTTTCGAAGATGTAGACGGCGAGAACCACAAGGGCGGAAACCAGCACCAGCAAGCCTATGAGTATGTAAGGGATGTATTCGAAAAGGTCCACGTCGCTGTCGTCGCCGCCATTTACGGGAGGCGTTTCTTGGTTTCCCGTTTCATTCACCGGAAGAACGGAATACTCTAGTTCCAGTACGTTGTTGTCGGTGACCGTTTCCTGTGGGACCCACTCTGGGTTGGCTACAACGGTAAGATTGTGCTTTCCCACCGGAAGAAAGCATCCGAACCAGACCCCCGTCGTTCCGTTTTCCTTGATGTTTTCCGTGATGTTATTGTAAAAGACCGGGGTGCCGTTGTGAAGGAGGACCATCGTCATGTTCTCTTCCAGGTCACCCTGGAGCACATGGATTTTCACAAAGACGTTGACCGGTTCGCCAGCGTATGCTTCTCCTGAGGGCGGGGCCGTGTAGTAATCGTTCTGGTCTATGGCAACGTCGAGTCCGCTTGAAGCACTGGCAAGGGCACAGATGCAGGCAAGCAGCATAACGATGGAGCATAAGCGGAGTCTCACGTTTTCAAAATTGAAACACAGGGATAAATCCTTTTGGGTTGCGTTTCTTTTCTGTGTAGTCCCGAAAGTATTTTACTCGGCAAGCAACCAACCTCCGTAGCCCATGATTCTCTCTTCGGATAGCTTTCGCCAGAAAGCTTCATCCGGAGTCTCGGCATTGTCAAAGTCGAGGCTCATG
>CAZPOY010000035.1:0-14572 GCA_964588345.1 uncultured Thermoplasmata archaeon | reverse complement strand
CCTAGACAAAAAAGTTTATGTGATTGTCAGAAAAGACTAATTGTGCAACACAGCAAAAAGAATTTCTCATCCCAGCGCACAAATGATTTATAGCATACATACTTGACATATTTTGGTCTCATGAAGGAATTATTCCTGACGGAGAAGGGTCCAAACCCCATCCTTATTATTGCTCTTGCGTCGTTCATCATATCCGGAGCCATGTCTGTAATACGGGTTGCTTTCTCCCCCTTGAACAACACCAAAACCATGGATGACATCATGTGCCTGACGATGATAGGATATTTTTTCTCTCTTACCCTCATCGCTTATCTTTGGATTTTCTTGTTCCTTAATTATGAAAAGAACGTGACCATATACCTGATGCTAGTCGTAGCCGTTTTAAATTGCTCGTTCTTTTTTATTTTCTATCCGACTCCGGGGGTCAATGGCCATTCTGCCGTAGATTACGATTTCACAATTCTCATGGCGGGAATCGACCTGGCGTTGTTAAAAGCCCCCTTTCTCTTACTTACACTCCTTTATTTATATGAGCTTCATAGTTACGGTTCATATGCTTGACCATCAGTCGGTTTTCAAGCAATCCGGCGACATAGATAATATCTTGCATTCATTCGCCTTTCCAGGGTGCGCATCATGAAACTTCATGAACTATCGTTTTTCCAGCACGATGTTTTTCTTTTCACCATCCGGGACCTCCTTTGGCGTCAAGAAATGGAGGTGGAAGCCGGAAACGATGTTATCGGACAGGTCAAGGAGAGAAACATTCTGGATACGGAGTTGGACGTATGTTCCACTGAACTTGAAGGAATGAAGATGTATCGTTTGGAAAAAACGGTTTCTTCAAAGCCCAATCACTTTTTCATCCATGATGAGTTAAATGGAAAAAAACTTGGAGATTTCAGCAAGCCACTGAAGATTTTCGGACGTCGCGAGTGGGTCATTGAACCGGTCGTGGGTGAGACGATTACGATAAGGGACGTGCAGCATACGATATTTGCAAGGCGCGTGAAAGACATTTCTGCTGACATATCTGCTCCTGAAAGGCCCATCGGTTTCATACATTCGGAATACTCACTATTGAGAATGACGACGAAACTCCGTTTCAATGCCGATGTAAGGCCCGAGACCAAAGCACTCATCTTTCCCGCCATGGTCTTGATTGGCTTTTCATTTTACGAGTAATTATCACTCTTTCTCTTGTTCCTTCAATCGAAAAAAAGGAGGAGAACGACTAGAATAATATAGTGATGATTCCATCGCTAGCATCATGGCCGAATGGTTAAGGGCAACAATCGTTTCTGCAGAAGAGGGACCGAGGCATTACAAGGGCTGGCCTGTTGACAATGAGGTGCTTCTTGAAATAGAAGGCCTTCTTGTTTGGACGAAAGACCGACGCGGCCTTACGAACGATTTCAACATCGGCGATGAGGTCCAGGTTTTGCTAGAACCATCCATTGTCGGAAATGAAGAAGAATCGAAATGCACGTTGAATGGTGATGAAATGAACGAATTAACAAAAAGACTTGGCATGGAACTTCCTGACGGGGATAGGTTTTTACTCACGATTCTAAAAGTGAAATAATTTTTTTCGACCATTTTTATAGACATAGCATTATTATTTCTGGTAACGTTTCATCCATATTTGCTGGCCATGCCGTCAATGATGATGCCGTACACGACCCCGGCAAAGAAACTCGGTATGTCCATGAATTCGGTGGATAGAAGACTAGCAAAGGAAATGAAAAGGCCGATGAGCGCTCCTCGAATGTAGGGGTTGGCCTTGCTTTTCATAATCGTGAAATTCCCAGCTAAACCGATGGCTAGACCCATGACGACTCGATTGTACCATACTGATGCCAGGTAAATCTCGTTTCCCTGGAAGCCCACCCTGTATCCAACGCCGATTATGCAAAATACGCCTAGAATGGCCCCTGCGATTATTGATATCCCCAATCTTTTTTTCAAATTATCACGATAAACCATATGTGCATTCGGACAAAATCTTTTTCATTGGCCTGCCCCATTACAAACATGTGAATTTATGAACTATGGATACTTCGGCAAAATTCTTGTCATCAACCTTTCCAACGGTGAAATCAAAGAAAAGGAAGTCCCCGACGCCACCTACAAAAGATTCCTGGGCGGATATGGGCTGGGGGCAAAACTGATTTTTGATATGACCAAAGGCAGAATCGACCCTTTAGGTGATGAAAATGTTCTGGGATTTCTCCCCGGATTATTCACGGGCACCATGGCACCCTTCAGCGGCCGATTCATGGTCGTTGGAAAATCACCGCTTACGGGAACATGGGGAGATTCGAATTGTGGCGGACATTTTGGTCCCCAGATAAAGAAATGCGGATACGACGGTATTTTCTTTATAGGCAAGTCGGAAGAACCGGCCCTTTTTTCGTCTGTAGACGGAGAGACAAGACTGGAACCGGCAGGCCATTTGTGGGGCAAGGATGCAATTGCTACGGAAAAGGCGTTGAAAAAAGAAAAGGGCAATTCAGCCCAGATCGCGTGCATTGGGGGGTCTGGAGAAAGACGATCCCTGATATCGGGCATATTCAACGATGAAGGACGAATGGCTGCAAGGTCTGGACTAGGGTCTGTCATGGGTTCGAAGCGACTGAAAGGGCTGGTCCTAAAAGGGAACATTTCCGTAGATTATGCTGACAAAGAGTTGGTGATGAAAAAGGTAAAGAACTACAATCAGCGTTTCAGAGGAAAGCCCGACGTTGCTAGAAGAACTGCATTGAAAATCGCACCCAAACTTTCGGGCATCGTCCGTGCCTTGAAAATACCCATGAAGGCAGACCAGGACTCACTCATCGCCACCTACAAACTTTACGGCACCTCTTTTGCCAATACTATTTCTGCAGAAATCGGCGACACCCCCGTCAAGAATTGGAAAGGGGTAGGGAGCGAGGATTTTCCCCTAAATAAGTCTAAGAAGATAAGTGGGCTCCATTTTGAGAAGTTGAAGGTTAGCGAATACGGCTGTTCGAATTGCCCCGTTCAGTGTGGAGCCATAGTCGAATCGAGAAGCAAGAATGTGGGGCAGGTGCATCGGCCTGAATACGAAACCTGTGGGGCTTTGGGCACTCTTCTTCTTAACGATGACCTTGACAGCATCATCGAGATGACCGACATGTGCAACCGGGCCGGCATCGATACGATTTCAGCCGGAATGACCATTGCTTTTGCCATGGAATGTTTCGAGGAAGGAATCTTGACCATCGATGACACCGGAGGATTGGCGTTGAAGTGGGGCGACGCTTCTACGATAATTTCGCTCCTTGAAATGATGATAGAACGGAAAGGAGTTGGTGACCTTCTTGCCGATGGTGTAAAAAAAGCGAGTGAGCGAATCGGAAAGGGAAGCGAAAAATTTGCCGTTCATGCAGGAGGTCAGGAACTCCCGATGCATGACAGCCGTTTGTTTCCCTCATTGGCTTTCACTTATGCTTACGACCCCACTCCCGGTAGGCATACCGCCCCAAGTATCGATTTTTCTGAACTGGGTCCCATCCACAAATATCTGGAAGGCATGGAAATGAGCGAAAAGGAAGGCCTTGCTGGAAAGGCTGAAAATCAAGCGTTGGTCTCTTCATTGCACCACGCGTATTCGTCCCTCGGATTGTGCCTTTTCTCATCAATGATGGGCCCTTACCCCATGCTTGAGGTTGTCCGGGGGCTCACTGGTTGGGACCTTTCCGCGGATGACCTGCTTGAAGCCGGAATGAGGATACAGATGATGCGTTTTATCTTCAACGCCCGTGAAGGTGTTGCACCTGACGACGTATACATCCATCCTCGGGCCTTAGGAAACCCTCCTCTAAGTGGTGGTCCCACAAAAGGCGTATCGGTGGACCTTGAGGAGATGAAGAATGCCTTTTTTGAGAAACTATGCATTGACCCTTCCACGGGATTGCCTGAAGCGGAACAGGTGAAAAAGCTGGGATTGGAAGATGAGGTTCGGCTCACGAAGGGTTCTTGACCGTTCCATCATCCTTCAGCAATTAGCTCGATGAGAACGCCGTCTGGGTCTTCGACAAAGGCAAGCCAATGTCCAGGCGAGAGTTCGAAGGGTTCATCGGTCACGGTATGGCCCGCATCACGAATCTTCTCGACAAGTCCCTTGAGGTCGGGGACAACGAAAGCGAGATGGTCGAATACCCGCTTTTCGTATTCAGATTGTTCAAAAGTTTCCTGGTCCTTGTAATGGGTCACTTCTAGTGCAAAATCGCCGTTTTCCGAATCCTTCAAGAATGCAATTTCAGCGTTGTTTTTGGGGATTTCAGCTCTCTTTACGACTTCCATCATGAAGAACGTTTGATAGAATTCGAGCGTTTTGTCCATGTTTGAGCTTCTTATCGATATGTGGGCGAACATGAAACGGAATCAGTGCCACGTTATTAAAATCCTTTGTGACCTTTAGGATTGACGGAATTTTCTCCGTTCTTCAATGAGGTGGTCGTGTAGTGCTTCTACGCTCCATCTGATGTTTTGCTGAGTCAAACCGCAGAATATGGGCCTTTCAAATCGGTCTGAGACCTCAAGTCCAGCAAGGGTCTGTTCGATGCTCTTATCGGAAAAGCCAAGAAACATCATGAAAGGGTCGTTTTTCTTTTCAAAGATTCGGGAACCTCCTTCCCGAAGCACATCGTCAACAATGGATTTTTCTCTATCCGAAGCTGAGAGAAGAATGATGTCCGAATTGTGAATTTCGTCCATGTTGTTTTTTATCGCCATGGCAGAATCTTCGTCGTATCCGTAAAGGAGAATGCCCAGGTCTTCCATGCATTTTGCAAGAAGAGGCATTATATTAATCCTATGGCTTGAAAAATTAAAATATCATATGGTTTTATGGGAAAGACAATGGGCGACGACAAGGAAGCCAAAGAAGCACTCAAAACGGAGAAAAAAAGGATAAAGGCTTTACAGAAAATCGAAAAGAAAAAGGCCAAGGCTCAAGATAAGGAGAGCAAAATGGAGGAGGGAACCAAAGAAAATACCTCCGGCCCGGAAAAAGATGATTCGGGCAAAGACCAATCCCGCCTCTCAAAAAACGATGAACTCACTCCGGGCATAAAGGCCGATGACAAGGTCCCCGTAATAGAGATTAAAGACAAGCCGTGGTACAAGAATCCTGACTGGATAAGAGCCCTCATTGCCATCGGTAGCTTAGTCATCGGAATAATCACGCTTTTCGTCACCTTGAAATTATCGTGAGGAATGACAATGACAAGAACCATAGAAGAAGCCATGAAAATGCTGAAAGATGGAAACGCCCGTTTTTCCCGTTTCTCTTTAGACCATCCAAGGCAGAACGAAAAACGTCTGAAATCACAGACCCGAGGGCAGGACCCTTATGCCATAATACTGACATGTTCAGATTCCCGTGTTCCTCCCGAACTGATATTCGATGCGGGCATAGGCGACATTTTCGTCATAAGGAACGCAGGCAACGTCGTGGATCCCATGGTCCAGGGAACCGTCGAATACGCGGTGGGTCATCTAGGAACCCCGGTGTTGATGGTGCTGTCCCATACAGAGTGCGGAGCTGTCGGTGCCGCTCTAGAAGGGGGCGATGCCAGTCAGAACGTATGCTCAATCACCGACAAGATTAACTGTTCAATGCCCAAAGCAAAAGATGGGGAAGGTGACCTATACCTCAATCTGATACTGGAGAACATGAGGAATTCACTAAGGGAATTCATGGATAACCGAGTCATTGCCAAAGCCGTTGAGAACGGAGACCTTAAGGTCCTTGGAGCCCTTTATCATATCGAAACCGGGATAGTGGAATTCTTCAATTGATTGTTTGGGAGGAATTTCCGCAAAGTTATATTATTTGGTCCACCATTGGCTTTTCATGACATTGAAGACGACCAAAGACGGTTATGAATACGAGATGAAGCATTCCCCTTCCTTTTCGGCGCTCATCCTGCATCTAAAGAAGGGACAGAAGGTCATGGCGGAAAGGGGCGCTATGATGTACATGCATAGGACCATAAACATCGAAACCAAGAGGAGGAAAGGCGGATTGATAAAAGGCATCATGACGTCGGCTTTTGGAGGCGAGGATTTTTTCGTCAATACCTTCACAGCTGGAGATGACGGAGAACTGGGACTCATTTCTCCATTGATGGGGGACATAATTCCGATTCACATTAAAAATGGCATGGTGCTTCAGAGCGGTGCATATCTGGGCTCCTCGCCAGAAATAAACATTGACACCAAGTGGAAGGGGCTCAAGGGTTTCCTATCGGAAAAAGACGTGATCATGCTTCATGTGTCGGGGGAGGGAAGCGTGTGGATAGCCACCTTTGGGGGCATAATAAACAAGAATCTCAAAGAAGGCGAGAGGGTTTCCGTGGATACAGGTCACATCGTTGCATTTTCCGATGAGATGGATTTCAGCGTCCGTAGGGTGGGCGGATGGAAATCATCGTTGCTGAGCGGCGAGGGTCTAGTTTCAGATTTCACCGGACCTGGCAAATTACTGATGCAGACGAGGCATCTTCCCGGTTTTGCCCATAAGCTGGTACCCTATCTTCCAATACAGAACAACGGCTAATGGCCGAGGTAAAAATGTTCGGGAGCATGGCGAATTGGTGGAAGGCCGTCCGTTACCATTTCGTCCCCCCATCCTTCTTGCCGGTTTTTGTCGGAACGGCTTCTGCATATCATCATTGCGGAGAAATTGATTTTCTCTTTTTCCTTCTCACACTCATCGCCGTAGTGGCAAACCACATCGGATTGAACATGACCGACGATTATTTCGACCTGAAGCATGCGGTTGACGTTTTCAAAGACCAGGATTCGAACCCCTACTCGGGGGGAAGTGGCACATTGACCTCCGGGGAAATCAAACCCCGTTCAATGCTCATGGCTTTTTCACTATGCTATGCCGTCACCGTTTTAATTGGAGCATATCTCGTGTATCTTCGGGGTCCCGTCATCCTTTTCCTGGGTCTGTTTGGCATTTTCAGCGCGTTCTTTTACACCGCTCCGCCGGTCAAATATGGGTATAGGGGGCTTGGGGAGGTCTCACAGTTGCTCAATTTCAGTTTAGTCATAGGCCTCGGGTCTTATTACGTGCAAACCGGAGCGTTTTCCTTTGAAACGGCCATGCTGGTTCTTCCCCTGGGTTTTCTCATGTTTGCGATGATAACGATTAACGAGATGCCGGATTACAAAGAGGACAAGACAGGTGGCAAGAACAATCTCGTGGTGAAACTTGGCCGGAAAAGGGCCAGATATCTTTACGTGGGAGGGATTCTCTTTGCATATGTGCCCATAATTACGCTGCCCTTCTTGGATCCCGATTACTTTCCGGTTCTGATTTCATTAATAACGGTTCCCCTTGCATGGAAGGCCGTGAAAATACTATTCCAACATTACCGGTCCCCCGTCAAAATGGCCCCGGCCAACGTGTTGACCATCAAGATGCACAATGAAGTGGGCTTCATCCTTTTCATCACGGTGTCCTTTGCTGGGATGTCATCAATTTTTGACATATTTCACGCCGGATTCCTACTGGTGATGTTCATTTTGTTCTACTTCCCCGTATTTGTGAAAGTCTATCTGCAAAGGGACCTTTTTTAAGCAAAAATACTAAAGAATTGGGCGCATACGAAGGTTATGAACATTCGCAAGGGAAAAAAGGAAGATATCAACGCCATTACAGACCTGGCCCATGCTTTCGATGAATACCTCATCGCACTGGATGATTCGCTAATAGACGCTCCTCCCGACAAAAAGGTGATTCGCAAGGTCATGGAAAACGGTTTTTCTCATGAGAGGCATGCCATTTTCGTTCTGGAGACCGTTGGTGGTGAAATAGCGGGATTTGCCGATTGCTGGTTCTATCCCGAATTCCTTCATGGAGGGGTCATCGGTTACATGAACAACATCTTCATCAAGGAAAGTTACCGGGGAAAAGGTTTCGGTAGCAAAATGCTCCAGAGGGTGGTTGACGAGGCCAGAAGAAGAAATGCGGTTGCGTTGCACGTTCCCGTCAAGGAAAAGAATGAAAAAGCCATCGATTTTTACGTCAAGAACGGCATCGACGACAAGTTGGTCATGCTAGAAACACGCTTGGACCGGGGGGCGAAAAAATGAAGCTCAAGGTCGACCTGTCCCGCATGGACGAGGAAAAAATGGAAGAACTCTCCAAGGAGGCATACGAAGCCGCTTACAAGTACGAAAGGGAGTACGGCAACTGCCCCCAATGCGTAATCGCCGCCGTTCAAGATGTCATCGGAGGCATCGAAGGTGCCATATTTAAATCCGCCCACGCCCTGGCTGGCGGAGGTGCATTGAAAGGTTCGGGTACCTGTGGAGCATTGACCGGGGGGATGATGGCCATATCTGCGTTCTTTGGAAGAGAAAGAGAGGATTTTGCCAAGTCAAACATGAAGAATTACAAGATAGCCAAGAAGCTTTTTGAGCGTTTCGAGGAGGAATTCGGCTCACCCATCTGCACGGAGGTCCAGAAGGAGGTCATGGGCAAATCGTTTGACATATGGGATCCTGTGGATTACCGGGAATTTGAAGGGGAAGGAGGCCACGACGACAAATGCCCCTTTGTGGCTGCAAGCGTAGCCAAATGGACGGTATTGCTGATACTGAGCCGGGGCAGGGCCAGATTGTGAGACAAAAGCCATGCTGGAAACTTTTCGGATTTGCATAAAAAACCCAGAAAAATATTAATAAACGGAAGGGATTGAAAATAGTGTTGAGAAAAAAAATATTGATACTGGCGGTATTGGCCTTATTTTCTGGCTTTTTGTGGTTTGTCAATTACCAGTATCCCTCCATCTACGTATATCGCACGATGGTCATGTTCATCTCCATCACGATTTCGTATTTGGCCCTGCGTTTTATCCTCGAAGAATTGGCAAACAGACGAATAAAGAATTCAAAGACCCGCTACACCCTAAAGAAAGCCCTTCAGATAATTTATGTGTTCTCCATTGCCGTCATTATCGTTACCGTCTGGGTTGAAAATCCGCAGACCCTTCTAGTCGCCTATGGCGTCATCGGTGCTGGAATAGCTTTTTCACTCCAGGACCTCTTTAAGAACTTCGTTGGTGGAATCGTAATTCTGACAAGGAGCATTTACAGCGTGGGAGACCGAGTGGAGGTGATGGGCAGGTTCGGCGACGTCATCGATATCGACATACTCTACACGACGGTCCTGGAACTTAGGGGTTGGGTGGAAGGCGACCAGGCCACAGGGCGCCTAACGATGATTCCCAATGGCAAGATAATCAACGATGCAATCCAGAATTATACCAAGGACCATTCGTTCATTTGGGATGAAATCACCATACCGGTTCCCTACAAGTCCAACTGGAAGAAAGCCATGGCCCTTTTCAAGGAATTGGTCGAGACCGACACGGCTGAGATGACCGAAACCGCAAGCAGGGAAGTGGAACGGATCGGTGAAAAATACTACTTGCCAAAGAGGGACGTGGCGCCCAACGTATATCTCGTTCTTACCGACAACTGGGTGGAACTTGGGATACGTTATGTGACTCATGTGAAGCGCAGAAGAGCGACAAGGCACCATCTGATGACGAAGATATACGAGATAATCGAAGCCAACGACGACCTCGAAGTTGCCTCTGCCACATCCGAGATAACGGGATTTCCGGACCTCAATGTTAAAAACGTGAAATAAACCCATGGCAAAACCCCCTCATTTTGATGCCCAGAACCGATAAGGAGAAGGACCATATATTTTTATGGACAATCCTCATAACATAATCGAAAGGTTGTGTATCAATGAAAAAGAAAAAAATTGTCATAGTCGGTGCAGGCCCAGGTGGCCTGACGGCAGCCATGCTTCTTGCCGACAAGAATTACGACGTGGAAGTTTTTGAAAAGGACGACCGGGTTGGGGGAAGAAATCAGGAGCTTCGCCTTGGAGAATACCGCTTCGACACGGGGCCCACATTTTTGATGATGAAGTTCATTCTTGATGAGGTTTTCCAAGAAACGGGAAAGAACGTCGACGATTATCTTGATTTTGTTAAATTGGAACCCATGTATACACTTGACATGGTTGACAAGAGAATCGACATCCATTCTGACAAGAAAAAGATGAAAGCAGAGATAAAACGGGTCTTTCCTGGCCAGGAGGACGGGCTTGATAAGTTCATGAAGAAAGAGGAGAAAAGGTACCGGAAGCTATTCCCGTGCCTTCAGAAAGATTACAGCAATCATTTGTCTTATTTCAAGCCCCGCTTCTTAAGGGCCATTCCCGCCTTCCAAATGCTCCCTCCCAGAAGTTTGTTTGAGGTGATGGGGGATTACTTCGGTCCCGAAGAACTCCGGCTTTCTTTTACCTTTCAGTCGAAGTACCTGGGCATGTCTCCTTGGGATTGTCCGGGCGCATTTGGAATGATTCCCTTTGTTGAACACAAATACGGCATCTATCACGTGACGGGAGGCCTTTCCGAGATATCCGGAGCCATGGCCAAGGCAGCCAAGGAGGACGGAGCCCGTATCCATCTCAAAACCCCAGTGAAAAAGCTCATTACCAAGGGAAAAAACGTTCTTGGGATTGAACTTGAAGATGGAAGAAAGGTAAAGGCCGATGCCGTCATCGTGAATGAAGACTTTGCTTTTGCCATGAACCAACTAGTAGAGAAGGGTACTCTCAAGAAATATGCTCCCGAAAAGCTTCTTGAGAAGAAATATTCATGTTCAATATTCATGATATACCTAGGGTTGTCCAAGCTTTACGATACGCCTCATCATGAAATATTCTTCGCCAAGGAATACAAGAAGAATCTCAAGGAGATATTCGACGATAAGGTCATTTCAAAGGACACGTCGTTCTACATCAGAAACGCCAGCATCACGGACGAGACCCTTGCTCCTCCGGGAAAATCCGCGATATATGTCCTTGTCCCCGTCCCCAACAATAAGTCGGGAATCGACTGGGAGAAGGAAAAGGAAGATTTCAAGAATAACGTATACGACCAAATGGAAGCAAGGTCCAAAATGAAGGATTTCCGCAAGTACATTGAAAAGGAGCACGTAATCACCCCTGACGATTGGGAAAAGGATTACCACGTGTACAAAGGGGCCGTATTCAATCTAGCCCATTCCCTCAACCAGATGCTTTCTTTGAGGCCCAGGAACAAATTCGAAGAACTTGAGAACCTCTATCTCGTTGGAGGAGGGACGCATCCGGGAAGCGGACTTCCCACGATATATGAATCGGCCCGGATCAGTTCAGAACTGATAACGCGAAAATATTGAGGCGCAGAGGGCTGGGACAAATTACTTATTATCGTTCCATTTCATTATTTTCCTCAATAGAGAAAAGGTGAGTCCTTGGAAGAAAGCCACGGCAAGCATGACCACGCACACGACCCCATGGAAGAGGTTCTTTCATACCGGCAAAAGAGCAAGAAGCGCCTTCTTGCATCCCTCATCATCACCCTTGTCGTCATGGTCCTTGAGTTCATCGTTGGTTTCCTCTCCAACAGCATGGCGCTCATAGGAGACGGCGGCCACATGTTCACCCACGCCATCGCCATTGGCATAGGGCTGACGGCCGTTGTGATTTCCGCAAGGCCACCCTGTCATCACCGAACTTTTGGCCTTTACCGGGCGGAGATACTGGCTGCTTTCATCAACGGGCTTTTCATACTCCTAGTCGCTTTCGTAATAATATACGAATCCGTTGATAGGTTGCTTCATCCCGAACCCGTGAAGGGTTATCAGATGCTGCTGGTTGCTCTCATCGGACTTGTCACGAACATTGTAAGCATCTTGATTCTCAGCGATGTGAGAAAAGGAGACCTTAACGTAAAAGGCGTTTTCATCCACATGGTTTTTGATGCAGCGTCTTCGGTAGGTGTGGTCCTTGCCGGCGTCGGCATCATTTTCTGGGACCTTATCATTCTTGACCCCATCATCTCCCTCATCATTGCCATGGCGATAATTTATTGGGCATACGGGATTTTGAAACAATCGACCAACATCCTTTTGGAAGGGTCTCCCGAAGGCATGGAAGTGGATGCCATTCAAAAGGAAATAACGGAGAAGTTTCGTGAGGTGGAAGCTATATACAACGTTCATGTCTGGACGATTACGACGGGCATGGTGTTTTTTTCAGCCCACATTACGTTAAGAACTGATTGTGCGGGTTATGTGGAAAGGGAGAGAATCGTTGACCGAATAAACGAGCATGTCAAAAAGAAATATGGTATCGTGGAATCGACCATTCAGGTGGATGAAACGGGCAGGGAGAGGGTCTGCACGCTGAAATAATTCCAAATTGTTATCTATCAATTCGCCATTGTCGTATCATGCTCATAATCACCACAGGAATGCCCGGTTCAGGCAAGGAAGAGCTTCTCAAAATGCTCAAGAGGACGGGATTTTCTATTGCACGAATGGGCGACACGGTACGTTCATTTGCTGAAAGGGAAGGCGTTGGCAAGGACGATGCTGGCGTTGGGGATTTTGCATCAAATGAGAGAATCAAGAAAGGACCACAGATATGGGCCGAGCGGACGCTGAACAACATCGAAGATCGGACTAAGGATTTAGAGGTAAACGCCGTCATTGATGGATGCAGGTCGCTGGAAGAGATAGACCATTACAGGACTCATCACGAAGGAAAAATCGTAATCATTGCCGTTCATGCTTCCCCCAAAACGCGTTATGACAGGTTATCCCGCAGGGGGAGGTCTGATTCACCGGAGGATTATGCGCAGTTTCAAGATAGGGACAGGCGAGAACTTGAATGGGGTATCGGAAGTGTAATCGCAATAGCAGACGAGATGATCATCAACGAGGGCACATTGGGACAGTTCAGAACGTACGCTAGCAGGGTTCTGGGTAGGGTAATCGACATTTAGAAGGCAGGTTGAAAAATGAATAAAGCTGAATTTGAATTAGAAGGAAAAATCGTCGACGTGGAAGAAGATGAGATATACCAGGGAAGATTGACCGTTTCTCAGGGAAGGATAAAGGCAAAAGAGAGAATGGAGGTGGATTCCAGCAATTACATACTGCCCGGTCTCATTGATGCTCACATCCACATCGAATCATCCATGGTTCCTCCTTCATTGTTCGCCAGAACCGCCGTTTCCCACGGAACGACTGCAATTGTTACGGACCCCCATGAGATTGCCAATGTCGCAGGGCTTACGGGCGTGAAATACATGGTTGCCGATTCATATGACGTTCCCATGAAAACTTATTTTACTGTTCCATCATGCGTTCCGGCAACGCCTTTCGAAACGTCCGGGGCCATGCTGGGTCCAGACGAGGTTAGAGAAATGCTCGAAAGAGAAAACTTCGTTGCATTGGGGGAGATGATGAATTATCCCGGTGTCTTGAACGGTTCAAAAGACGTGATGAAAAAACTGAAGGTAGCCCAAGAACTTGGCAAACCGGTCGATGGGCACTGTCCCGGACTTTCTGGTGCCGACCTAAAAAAATACATCGGTGCAGGCATCTCCACCGACCACGAATGCACACAATTGGAAGAAGCCAGGGAGAAAGCCGAAGCGGGCATGACCATCGCAGTAAGAGACGGAAGCGCATCGAAGGACCTTGACAATCTATGGCCTTTGATTGACGAATACGACGTTTTCATCGTCAGCGATGACAAGCATCCCGGGGACCTTTTGAAAGGGCACATCAATCATTCACTGAAGCGCGCCGTGGAATTGGGTGCAGACCCTCTAAGAGCGGTAAAGGCAGTTACGATAAATCCATCCAAGCATTACGGACTTGACTCAGGAAGGATGAAAGTCGGTTCCAGCGCCGACCTTGTTGTGATGAATTCGTTGAAGGATTTTGGTGTCAAGAAAGTCTACATCAACGGAGAAATCGTTGCTGAGAACGGGAATGCGAAATTCCAGGCGGACCCTCTCCCTTTCCCTCCAACGGTGAATCTGCCCTACATTGGGACGGACACCTTCGATACCGAATTCAACCCGGGAAAATTGAGGACTATTCAAGTGAAAAAGAGTAGTTTGCTTACGGGTGAAGGGGAGTATAAGCATCAGGGGGGCGATATAGATGTCCGTGATGAAGAGAACGTGGACATGATTTCCGTGGTATCCCGGTATGGAAACGGCAGTTTTGCCGTCGGGCTCGTCGAAGGTTTTTCACTCAAAAAAGGGGCCATGGGCTCAACCGTTGCCCATGACAGCCACAATCTGGTATTGGTCGGAACCGATTCGAAATCCCTTTCTCATATGGCCAAAGGGCTGGCGGTTTCTGGTGGCATGGGCGTTTTCGACGGGGAGAACACCAACATCCTCCCACTTGAGGTAGCGGGGTTAATGTCGACAAAGGGCCCAGAGGTAGTCTCTTCGAAGTTGGCTGAGTTGGAAAAAACGGCAAGTCGGTTGGGATGCGGACTGGAAAACCCCTTCATGACCATGTCATTTCTTTCTCTTCTCGTAATCCCATCACTGAAAATATCGGACAAGGGGCTTTTCAACGTCGATGAGTTTAAGTTCGTGGACGTGAAAAAGTGAAAACCTTTACTCGAAAGAGTTAAAAAGGGGCCCGATAT
>CAZPOY010000034.1:3220-14664 GCA_964588345.1 uncultured Thermoplasmata archaeon | reverse complement strand
GCGACGTTTCTCAAAGAGAACAATTTGGATGTGCCCGAAGAATACTTTCCCAAGGAATGAGGAATGTACATTTTCACCAACATTATAATACATAATCGCACATATGAAAAAGGAGATTGAGTCATGCATGTTGGTATAATCGTCTATTCCCAGACGGGAAACACACTTCAGGTCGCAGAGCAAATGAAGAAATCCTTCTTGGACCGGGGTTGCAAGGTAGACATTGAAAGAGTGGAAATTGTCGAAACGAAAGAGGAAAATCCCAAAAACCCCACTTTGAAGTACGCTCCAGACCCCACAAAATACGAAGGTCTGGTTTTCGGGTCTCCCATCCACGCTTTTTCGGTAGCCCCGCCAATGAAGGCCTATCTCAAGCAGATGCCATCCATAAAAGGAAAGGACGTGGCATGCTACGTAACCAAGTCGCTGATATTCACTTGGACCGGCGGGACCGGTTCGGTTAAGAAAATGAAAAGACTGACCACGGAAAAGGGCGGAAAAGTGGTGGACACCGGCATCATCGTATGGAGGGACAAGACCAAGGAACCACAGACCAAAAATGTCGTGGAAAGCTTTGTGAAAAAATTTTAAAAAAATACCCAAAGGAAAAATCGTTATCCAAAAAAGGTATTTCATTGATAATCATTCCACCATTTTCGGATATTCCCAAGACATTTATGTTTCGTAGATAATATATCCAATTGGATGTTTCCCGACAATTATTAATACATCCATGTCAAAACAGTGCCGTGGACTTCAATAATATATATCATAGCGTAGAAAAGACCATTCTCGTGATATCTGTGATACTAAGAGTAGTGCTTCTGTTGGAGATTATCATTGCGCTATTTTACGGCGACTTGGCCGTAGTGTTTTACGCGTCTTTGACCTTCGTCCTGACATTCACACCTGCCATAATCGAAAGGAATTTCCGGATAGGTCTCCCCCCCGAATTTGAATTTATCATCATCATATTCATTTTCGCCGCCATATTCATGGGACACATCTGGGATTATTACAACACATTCTGGTGGTGGGACGTGATGCTTCATAGCGGGTCGGGGTTCATTCTCGGTTTTGTGGGGTTCATGATGCTCTACATCCTTTACGACAACGACAAGATTAACGCAAGCCCCTTCACCATCATGCTGTTTTCCTTCTGCTTTGCCGTTGCCCTTGCCACCGTCTGGGAAATTTTCGAATTCTTCATGGACGAAACCTTCGGTTTCAACATGCAAAAATCGGGTCTTCAAGACACCATGTGGGACCTCGTCGTCGCCACAATGGGTTCCCTCATCATCTCCGCAGCCGGTTATGTCTATCTAAAAAAGGTTGAGATACCCCTCTTCGAGTGGATTATTCTCAAGTTCAAGGATGAAAATCCCACACTTTTCAAGAGAAAAAAAGACAACTAGAAAAGTATGATTCCTCTAAAAAAGATTAATTATGATTGTTCGATTGCCTACCAGTGATAAAATGTTCGGTTCCCAATATGATAAGATAAAGCGATGGCTTGAAAAGACGATTAAAAAAAGTGAAAGGGCTGTTGACCACGGTTGGGAGATCGATGAAATAGAAGGCGATGAAAATACCATGACCATCGACACGGACCAGATGCCGTTTAAAATCCTGGTCAAGGTGGAGGACCAGCTTACATACATCGCCCTTTTGACGGACATCCATACGGCGGGCAAGGAAATGGAAAACACTGAACCAGTTTTCAGAGCACTTCTCCAGAGGAACAAAACCATGGCCCTTTCCAAATTCATGCTCATGGATGACACTGACCGAATCTGCCTGAGAACGGATTTATACACGGACCACATGAACAAAAAGGAGTTTAACATGGCTCTGGAATCCGTTATCCTGGGTGGAAGATGGTTAATAGCACAACTAGGAGAAACCGAAGACGGCAACCGCATGGCCAAGGATATGACCGACCTGGGTTCGGCAGAACTCCTCAAGGGCACCCCCGGCAGTGAAGTCGTGGTAAAAATGGTCGAAGCGGGCTATCCCGAAGACCAGGCGAATATTCTCGTTGAAAAGCTTGTGACGGAACTCGGATTGACCCGTGAGAACGAAGAAGGAGAACCGCTGGATTCAAAAAAAGAAAAGGGAAGCGTGGATAACTACATTTGGTAAAGGAGAGGATACATTAACCATTTATTGCAAAACATCGTTGGTATAATTGAATGAGTCCACTGATTCACGCTTTAATTGCCTGGATTGTAGCAGTCCTCTTTCTCAAAGACTTGAATGAAAGACGTCTTGTAGTATTTGCAGGTTTCATTCCTGATTTGGACGGCGTTTTCATACTCTGGAACATGGAATTATTCGCAAAATACCATCACACGATTGGCCATTCCTTATTGTTCGGTCTGCCCATGGTCCTCTTATTCACAATGTTTTCCAAAGAGAAACTCAAGATTTTCATTGCGGGAACCCTGGCTTTTTCCCTCCATCTTGTCGCCGACATCGTCGGGTCCAACTGGCCCATTTATCCACTTTTTCCATTTTCAGACATGGGTGTTTCGGCTTGGCCTTGGATGTCTTACGAAATGATATATGGCGTTTTGAATCCCGTGGTTTTTTTCCTTGTGATATTTTCCTTTTGTCTTTTAATATACCTAAAAAAAAGGTCACCGTTGGAATTTTTTTCTCATAAATGGGATGAACAATGTGTAAAAGAAATCTTCCGCATAATGAATAGGGATTTACCGGAAGATAGATAAAATGAATATTTGGCAATGAAAAATCGTTCCCATTTCGGCACATCATTTATATGTGTTTTTGGCATTCCTAAACCCCATCATACAACAGAGGATTCGAAAACATGCAGGAAAGCGGAAGGAACGTCGGAAGAGGACAAGGGCAAGGGACAGGACAAGGACGTGGTGCCGGTCGAGGCGGCGGTCGTGGGCTTGGCGGCGGCCAAGGACAGGGTCTCGGTGGCATATGCGTCTGTCCCAAATGCGGACACAGGGAGAAACATAAAAGAGGTGTGCAATGTTACAACCTCATGTGCCCAAAATGCAACACGCCCTTGATAAGAGAGGGTTGAGATACCGGCACGGAACAAGGTGGAAAACATGAAAATAGCAGTTACATCTAAAGGAAAAAAATTGGACTCGGCCATAGACCCGAGGTTTGGAAGATGCGATTACTTCGTAATTGTAGATGGCGAAACCATGGGATATGAAACGATTGACAACAAAGCAGCCATGGCTTCTGGAGGAGCGGGGCCCCAGGCCGCCCAGATAATCACGGAAAAGAACGCCGGAGTCGTCATCACGGGCAACGTCGGTCCCAACGCTTATCATGCTTTGGAAGCAGCAGGAATAACGGTCATAACCGGAGCATCGGGAACGGTTGAGGAAGCTGTAAAGAAATACAAGGAAGGCAAACTGGAACAGACGTCTTCAGCCAGCGTATCCTCGCATTCAGGACTTCGCTGAGAGGTGGAAGGAATGAAAGCATGCGTCCCAACCTTGGGCGAGAGAGGACTGGACGAAAAAATCGGTGAACATTTCGGAAGAGTTCCGTATTATGCCGTTTACGATTCTGAAACAGAGGAGGTGACCGTAATGCCGAACATCAGTGGACATGCTGGGGGCCAAGGTTATCCTGCCGAGATACTAGCAAAAGCGGGCATCGACGTTATGCTTTGCGATTCACTTGGCAGGCGAGCCATCATGATGTTCCAGGACTTTGGCATCATGGTATACGTCGGAGCGAAAGGCACGGTCAAAGACGCCATCGAGGCATGGAAAAACGACAAACTTACCGCCGCCACCGACGAAAACGCTTGCGCACAACACAAATACCGGGGAGACGGCATCGGTGAAAAACATGGTGAGCATGAACACCACCATTGAGCGATGAAGGGAGATAACGATGAAGATATCCGTAGCAAGCGGAAAGGGTGGAACAGGAAAGACCACGGTCGCGGTGAATCTCGCTTTGAGCATTGAAAATGCCATGTTAATTGATTGCGACGTGGAAGGCCCCAACAGCCACATCTTCTTCCCTGAGGAAATGGAAAAGATTCGGGATGTTTCGATACCGTGTCCCGTCTTCGATTTGGAAAAATGCAATCTGTGCGGGAAATGCGCTGATTTCTGTCAGTACAATGCCATCTCCATAGTTGGCGAGAAATTGCTATTCTTCGAAGAGTTGTGCCATGGGTGCGGGGGATGCAAGATCATCTGCCCTGAAGACGCAATCACGGAAAAGGAGCACCACATAGGCATTCTTAGAAAAGGAGGGAACGATGACGTTCTCCTATATGGTGGACTTCTGGACATTGGAGAGCCCTTCGGAGTGCCCATAATCAGGGAACTGAAGAATTTGGCCGATGAGAAGAAAAACGTCATTTTGGATTCACCTCCTGGTACGGCCTGTCCCGCCGTCGAGGCCATGACCGATTCTGATTACGTAGTGCTAGTGACCGAGCCAACCCCTTTTGGACATCACGACCTCAAACTAAGCGTGGACATTGTCAGGCAGGTGGGAACACCCTTCGGAGTTGTCGTAAATAGGGACGGCATCGGTGATGACCGCATAGAGGTTTATTGCAGAGAGGAAAACATCCCGCTCCTGGCTAAAATCCCCAACAATAGAAAAATCGCCAATCTTTATTCCAAGGGCGTTCCCATGGTCAAGGGCATGCCGGAACTTCGGGACACATTCACGGGTATCTTTGAAGAGATAAAGGAGGCATTGTGATGGCCAAAGAACTCACCGTAATCAGCGGAAAAGGCGGTTGCGGAAAGACCACCATCGCTGCTGCTTTTGCATCCTTAGCGGAAAACGCCGTTATTGCCGATGCCGACGTTGATGCCGCCGACATGCACATCCTACTGAAACCGGAAATAATCCACAAGGAGGAATTCCACGGATTGGACATCGCCGAACAAGACCTTGAAAAATGCATAAAATGCGGTAAATGCTACGAAAACTGCCGATACGGTGCCTTCGACAAGGATTTCATTTTGCACCCCGACAAATGCGAAGGTTGTGCCGTCTGCGAACTGGTCTGCCCCACGGATGCCATGAAGATGGTCCAGAGGCAAGCTGGAGAAGCGTACATCTCAAAATCACGGTTCGGACCCCTCGTTCATGCAAAACTCCATGCTGGCGAAGAGGCATCAGGCAAACTGGTCGCCCTGGTAAGAAAACGTTCTAAAGAGGTGGCTGAAAACGAGGGGAAGGACCTCATTCTGATAGACGGGCCACCAGGCACCGGCTGCACGGTGATTGCTGCCATTACCGGGGTGGACCTTGTTTTGGTGGTAATCGAACCGACACTTTCGGGCATCCACGATTCCAAGAGAATCATTGAAGTGGCAAGGCACTTTGGGATTCCCACTGTGGTGTGCATCAACAAATACGATGTGAATGAGGAAAATTCGGCAGAGATAACCCATTTTTGCAAAGAAGAAGGCATCGAAATAGTAGGCAGATTGGCTTACGACGATACGGCAACCAAGGCAATGATGGAGGAAAAGACGGTTGTTGAATTTTCAGACGGTGAAATGTCCCTTGAATTGAAAGAAATTTGGAAGAAGGTCGAAGGGTCGCTGGGGTTATGATGGATTTTACCACTACGCAGAATTACAATGCATTAATCAAAGAACCGGAAGTGAAATCATGCCATGGATAGATGAAAACAGTTGCATAGGTTGTGGGATTTGCGTCGGGAATTGCCCTTCAGGGGCCATAACGATAGATGACGGAGTTGTGGCGATTCGCATGGACGAGTGCATAAGATGCGGGACGTGTCATGACATCTGCCCACGTGAAGCCATCAAGCACGACAGCGAGAAAATTCCCCACGAGGTCGAATCCAACGTTCTCCTGACCAGAAATAACATGGATGCGTGTTCCAAGCATTTCGGAAACGGGGAAGAGGGGAAAAGATGCCTGGAAAGGATGATGAAGCACTTCAACAAGGAAAAAAGGGTGGCTGAAATCACCCTTGAAAAACTTCACCAACTTAAGGAAAGCACAGAAGGGAACGGGTCGCAATGACTTCAAAAAGGGTTGAGAACATAAGCAAATCGGCCATTCATGAAATGACGCGACTATCAAGAGAAATCGATGACGTTGCGTTCCTTTCCTGGGCCAAACCCACGGTGGATACTCCTGAACACATCAAAGAGGGGGCGATTCAGGCCATTCGCGAAGGAAAGGTCGGAGGTTATTCACAAAGTTCGGGACTGGAGATTCTTAGAAAACGCATATCGGAAAAATTAGGAAAAATAAACGCCATTGCTTCGACGCCTTCTGAGATAATCGTCACCGTGGGTGCTGTTGAAGGTCTTTCGGCAGCCATCATGGCAAGCATTGACCCGGGAGATGAAGTCATCTTGCCCGACCCAACTTATTCGACTCACATGCGCATGGTTCAGATGGCCTCGGGAAAACCGGTAATGGTTCCCACCAAAGAAGAGGACGCTTTTTCTCTGGACATTGATGCCACGGAGGATGCCATTACGAATAAAACGAAGGCCATTCTTTACTGTTCGCCGAGCAACCCAACGGGTGCCGTTTTTCCTGAAAGGTCTTTGAGAAAACTCGCCGACATCGCTCTTGAAAACGACCTCATGGTCATAACGGACGAAGCGTATGAATATTTCACATACGACGGGCACGAACATTTCTGCATCGGTTCCATGCCCGAAATGAAGAAAAATGCCATCAGTTGCTTTACCTTCACGAAGAATTACGCCATGACCGGATGGCGCATCGGCTATCTGCACGCCCACGAGTCGTTGATTCCCCAGATTACCAAGGCCCACATACCCTTTGCCATCTGTGCTCCCGTTGTTTCGCAATATGCCGCATTGTCTGCCTTGGAAGGTCCGCAGGACTGCATTGAAGAATACCGAAGGAAATACCATTCAGCTAGGGATCTAATGTGCAAACGCTTGGATGGTTTAAGCGACGTGTTCTCCTACCATAAACCCATGGGTTCGTACCTCATGTTCCCAAAGATTTTAGCCGATGGCGGGGAGGATTCGGGAAAATTCTGCAAGAATCTTCTCAAGAATGCCAAGGTGTCGACTACGCCCGGCATCGCATTTGGCCCCTCGGGTGAAGGACATCTCAGGATGTCTTTCTGCGTGCCCGAAGAAACCATAAACAAGGCCTTCGACCGGATGGAAGATCATTTTCATTGAGAAAACTGTCATGCAGGAGAAAAAAATGAAACTCACAATCATTTATGACAACGAAGCACTGACCGGGTTCAAGAGCGGATGGGGGTTCTCGTGCTTGATAGAAAATGCCGGGAAAAAGGTCCTATTCGATACAGGATGCAACCGGGACCAATTCATGTTCAACTTGAATAAATTGGGAATCAAAAAAAATGATATCGACATCATCGTACTATCCCACGAACATCACGACCACACCACCGGTTTGACATATGTGATTCATCCAGAAGCAGACGTTTATGTCCCAACTTCGTTTTCAAAGGACCTAAAAAAGGATATCGACGACAACGCAAAACTTCATCAGGTTCGTAAGGGAGAAACGATTGCAGAAGGCATTCACACCACTGGAGAACTAGGCGGCGGAATAAAGGAACAGTCATTGGTGCTTGAAACGGGAAAAGGATTGATCGTTCTTACGGGGTGTGCTCATCCTGGCCTTGAGAACATACTCGACGCCGCGAATTCTTTCGGAAAAATCATTGGAGTTGCGGGGGGTTTCCACGGGTTCACCGAATTAGACCAGTTGGAAGGCCTGTCCTTGATAATCCCGTGCCACTGCACCAAGCAGAAAAATGCCATTATGGAACGGTTTCCTAAAAGGGTGGAAAAATGCGGTTCGGGAAAGATATTCGAACTGTGATGATAATGCCAGATATGCCACATATCCGTCATTTCATCATTTTATACAAGGTCATGTAGAATTTTGAGCCAAATGACATGTCACATTCATTTCTTCGAGACCTTCTCCTCCTTCAATATCTTCTTTGCAATCAAGAAAACCACAAATGCGATTATTACGAAGTAAATGACTTCTGAAAGGAACGGCCCCCATCGCAATTCCACCGCTCCAATCGCCCAAGTTGCCGTTCTCCACCCGCCTTCAGGTATCAAAGGACTCACAAATGGCATGATGATATTGTCCACGAAAGACTTTACCAGGGAATTGGCCGCCAGACCTATGATGAATGCAATTGCCAGTGCGAGTATGTTGTACTCTTTGAGAAAATCGAAGAATTCCTTAATTGTGGTCATTCTTTCCACCTATCATCTGCAAGCTTTGTGTGTTCTTTATTCTTTCGATGAGACCATTCGAAATTGCTTTTCCCTTCCTCATTCTTTCATTTTTCTAGTAATGCATTCGGCAGTTTTAATGAGTGGATAGGCCGTTGGAGGTGCCGTAAGAAGCGGGTGCGTTCCAATCTGTGCCGTAAGTATGGCATTCACGGTCATCCTGTTCTGAATGGCAAAACCGATGATGTTTACGATTTCGCCCGTGCTCATGCCCCCCACCACTTCGCCCCCGAGTATGACGCCCGAGTCCTTGGATGCTATCAATTTCACCCTCTGCTTGTGGGTCCCTTCCAAAGTTCCCGGGTGATGGTCAACGCCCTCGAAGGTTCCAGTGACTATCTCGAAACCCTCTTTTTTTGCCATGTTCTCTGTTAGACCGGCACATCCAAAACCCGTGCCTCTGAATGCCGTGGAGAATATGGCAATGGTGCCGCTGAAGGTTTTTATGGAAGAGAGCTGGAAAAGATTCATCCCGGCTATTCGGGCTTCTGCACATGCCGTCGATGCAAGCATGATGCTGCTGGATTTTCTTGTAACAAAATCCCTCTTCTCGGCGCAATCACCCACGGCGAGTATGTCTCTGTCCATCGTTCTCATATATTCATCAACCTTGATGAAGCCCTTGCGATTCAATGCGATGCCCGCCTTTTGGGCCAATTCCGTATTTGGAGCGTATCCGATGGAAAGGATGACGCCGTCGGCTTCCATGGTCTCACCATTGTCCAAACTCACGCCCTCAACCTTTCCTTGCCCCATAATCTCCTTCACCCCTGAACCGGTTAATATCTTCAAGCCAGTGTCGGCAAGCACCTCTTCGGCCTTCAATGCAACTTCCTCGTCGAAAACGAGAGAAAGAAGATGCGGGAGAATCTCGATGATGGTGACGTCCTTGCCCATTTTTACCAATTCATCCGATACCTCAACGCCGATGAAACCGCCACCAACGACGACGATTTTATCAAGATTACTAATGGTGTTGAGCATTTCGTCCAGCCGTTTGCAGTCCTTAGGCACGGTGAAAACGTTTTGTAGGTCCGTTCCTTTGAGCCATCCGGGAAATTTTGGGATGGAGCCCGTCGCAAGAACCAGTTTTTCATATGAAAATTCCTTTCCGCTGGCGGTTTTTACGCACTTGTTTTCTTTGTCAATGGAAATGACTTCATCAACAACAAGTTCGATTCCCGCACTGGTGACTGCCCCATCGGGAATAAGGTTCTTATCGGTCCCGCTCAAGGAATGAAGCGTATACGGTATTCCGCATGGAACCAATACCTTTTCTTCTTTTCTAATAAGAACAAAATCCTTTTCTGGATAGGTCATTTTGCCTGTTACGGCAGTCACGATTCCGGCGGCGCTACCGCCAATCACCAATACATCGGCCTTTTGCATTTTGCTGCCCCCTCTTTGGGTGGTCGGTGCTAGATGATGTTATCATATAGTTAAGTTATGGTGAGAGTAATGTGCAATATAACGGCGCAATACTATTAAAATTCTGATTAGGGTAAAAATTTTTGAATTCGGGGAAAGCCTTTCGTACTTATATGCACATCATAATCAGGTGACCGAAGTTGAATATAGCCATAATAATTTGCCATAGATACCAAACCTGTGCCGGCGGAAAATGCTTCCGAGCGATGAGAAATCGGGAAGGTGGTTTTGACAGATATGATGAGAATGAACCACTTGAATTGGTGGGATACACCACGTGCGGCGGGTGCCCAGGCGGGAACGCGGAATATTCCCCAGCGGAGATGGTCAAGAACGGTGCGGAAGTTATTCATTTTGCCACGGGAATGATTGTGGGATACCCTCCATGTCCCCACATTAAGGCATTGAAAGACATCATTGAACACAAATACGAATTGCCCGTTGTCATCGGGACCCACCCCATTCCACAAAATTATTATCTGAATCATAAAGAACTTGGAACCTGGACCGACCCTGAATGGGATGCGATGGTGGAACCCACTTTGTCCGACGAGGAAACTAGAAAGATGTACGATTGAAGTGAGAATATGATAGTATACGGACCAGTACCGTCAAGAAGACTCGGAAGAAGCATGGGGATAAATAACATCCCTCCAAAGGTCTGCACTTACTCATGCATTTATTGCCAACTTGGGCCTTCGCTTGAGATGGCCTTTGAACGAAGAAAATTTTACTCTCCTGAAAAAATATTCGAAGAAGTGAATGAGAAAATTGCATTAGCCGAAAAGAACGGCGAAGCCATTGATTATTTGACCGTCGTTCCTGATGGTGAGGCCACCCTGGATGAGAATCTGGGAAGATTGGTTGACCTCTTGAAAACAACCGGCATAAAGACCGCGATTATAACCAATGCTTCCATGACGGGCCTTTCCGACGTAAGAAACGAACTGATAAAATTCGACTGGGTCTCTCTCAAGGTCGATGCCATTGATGAAGTAAATTGGAAAAAGGTCAATAGGCCACATCCTGGATTGTCCCTTGATGAAATAAAGAGAGGGATGGTTGAATTTTCCCAGGTGTATGAAGGAACGCTTGCAACGGAAACGATGCTTGTTCACGGTGTAAATGACGATAACGTCAATTTAGCACGGGTGGCTGATTTCATAAAAAAACTGACTCCAGAAACGGCTTACATAAGCATTCCTACAAGACCTCCTGCGGAAGAATGGGTGGAACCAGCCAAAGAAAGTGCCCTCATAAAAGCATACCATATTTTTGGAGAACATTCTATAAATGTGGAGTTGATAACCGGTTATGAGGGAAATGCATTTGGTCACAGCGGCAATGTGAAAGAGGACATATTGGGGACGACATCGGTCCATCCGATGAGGACAGATGCAGTGAAAGAATATCTTGAGAAAGAGGGATTGGACATGACCTTCATTGATCAGATGTGTGAAGACGGACTCCTCGTAAAGATACATTACGAAGGAAACTATTTTTATCTTAGGAATTTGAAAAACGCTGGATGAAATCACCTCACTATGCTTTCCCTTGAACTTCCAACGGGAAAAATGGTCGAAGGCACCGCTAATCAAAATTAACAAAAATTTTGATGCAGGTGCCGGGAGGAGGAAACGGCAACGTTTCCGACTAAGACTATTTTCCACAGGAAAATGGTCGAAGGCACCGCTAATCAAAATTAACAAAAATTTTGATGCAGGTGCC
>CAZPOY010000034.1:0-3120 GCA_964588345.1 uncultured Thermoplasmata archaeon | reverse complement strand
GGGATTTGAACCCGAGCAATTGGCTTGGAAGGCCAAAATCCTAGCCAGGCTAGATCACACCTGCATTTGTGTGCTTATTTGTGCTTATATTCCAAATGCGGCGCACCTTAAACTTCGTATATACCCGCTTTTGGGCATTCAAGGTCACACCTGCACGATTGAACTTGCATTTGTGTGCAATCAAAGCCGATGACTCTGATTGCATTCACTCAATCAAAAAGTAGGTATTAAGGGTTTCCAAAAAAAAGTAGGACAGGAAGGGATGGGATGCTTTCCTGTCCGGAGGATGTTTTGGTGTGGGGGATGCTATGAGGATTGGTAATCCTAAATCGATTTATCCATCAGCGTCTTCTTCTTCCTCATATTCAACGTTCATGAGGTTGTAGACTTCGCGCCAGGAGTAATGGTTTTCATTCATCTTTGCGTCCTCTAATCCCCTTTATGCATACTCCATATATATCCAAAACATCAAGGGATGGGTGAAAGTGAAATTAGAAATCCTCTTATCCTACCTTTCAATGTATACCTGATATCATGGGCATGACCATCGTTGAGAAGATAATGGACGAGCATTCTGAAGAGGAGCCGGAACCGGGCAAGATTATCTGGATAGACCTTGACGTCCGTTCTGCAAGGGATTTTGGGGGGGCGAATGTCGTCAGCCATCTGGAAAAATGGTACCCGGACGACCCAATATCGGACAAAAAGAAGACGTTCTTCACCTTCGATTGCGTCGTCCCAGCCAATAACATTCCCTACGCCAATAACCAGCACCGTTGCAGGCTCTTTGCTAGAAAGCATGGAATAAAACTTTTTGACGTCGACAGAGGCATTGGGTCCCACGTTCTCATCGAAGAAGGGCTGGCACTTCCTGGGGGGACTGTTGTGGGAACAGACAGCCATCTAAACATCCTGGGGGCCGTCGGGTGCTTCGGACAAGGAATGGGGGACAAGGACATTGCCTTCGGGTTCAAATCAGGGAAGACATGGTTTGAGGTCCCCGAATCCATGAAAGTCAATATTCAGGGCAGTCTTCCAGAAGGAACAACGCCGAGAGACCTTACGCTTCACGCCGTCGGAACCCTTGGGTCCAAAGGGGCCCTTGGAAAATCCATGGAATATTACGGTCCGTCCATAGATTCCCTGGACCTTTTCGGGAGGATAACTCTAGCATCCATGACTACGGAGATGGGGGGAATCATATCTTTCATTCCACCTAACGATGACATACTCCAATATTGTAGCGACAGAGCGGGAAGGCCCATAGAAGGCGTTTATGCAGACCCCGATGCAAGCTATTCCGAAGAAAACGTGATTTCTCTGGAAGGACTGGAACCCATGGTCGCCTGTCCGCCCAAACCCGATAACGTCAAGCCGGCTTCTGAACTGGGAAGCGTGGAGATAGACTCAGTATTCATTGGCAGCTGCACGAATGGAACTTATGAAGACCTGAAAGCGGCTTCGTTGGTTCTTAAAGGGAGAAAGGTTCATGAGAGGGTCATGGCCAAGGTCGTCCCGGCCACCAAGATGGTTTACATGCGATTGCTCCAGGAAGGCATCATCAACGAACTTTACAAATCCGGAGTCATAATTGCAAATCCCGGTTGCGGCGGTTGCGCTTCAGGGCAGATTGGCATGACCGGCAAGGGAGAGGTCCAAATCAGCACCAGCAATAGGAACTTCCCTGGAAAACAGGGTGCCGGTGACACGTATCTGGCAAGTCCCGAAACGGCAGCCGCCTCAGCCATAGCGGGAAGAATTATTCCTGCAAGCGCTTTGAAGGAGGTGGCTTAAATGGAATTCTCAGGAAGAATCTGGCTGATAACCGATGAAAACGGAAAGCTCATGGACGACATCGACACGGACATGATTTATCACAACGCGCATCTTGCCGAGACCGATGTTTCCAAAATGGGGCAGTACGCATTCGGTAATCTAAAGGGATTCAAGGATTTTTCGGAAAAAGTCAAGGAAGGCGACGTCATTCTCGTGGGAGAAAACTTCGGGTCGGGCTCATCGAGACAGCAAGCGGTCGATTGCTTCGAATCGCTGGGAGTTTCGTGCATCATTGCAGGTTCGTACGGAGCCATTTACAAAAGGAACGCCATCAATTCTGCCTTCCCGATATTCCAGTACAAGGAAATCGCTTTTGATGACATCGAACATTTATCAAACGTGAAAGTTCTTCCTTTGGATGGAAAGGTTCTTTCTAATGGGGCAAAAATCATGTCGTTGGAAAAACCACCCAAGGTTCAGCTTGACATCCTTGGTGCAGGGGGCCTTTTCGAGTACGCAAAAACCCTGTAATCTCCATAAATAGAATTATAAACAGGATGTCCCTGTCTTCGGTCCATGACCAATAAAGTAGATATACCTCTAGGCGAACCTTTGAAGAAATCCTTCAATCTTTTCAAAGAAAATATTGCACTCTTTGTGATTTCGTCACTGATTTACCTGGTTGTAGTGGCATTCGTCTCAATACTGTCTGGAACGGTGATTTTACTTCCACTTCTGCTTCTAATCGGTCCGATGATGTATGGCATCTTCTATGTCTCTACTAATGTTTTGAGGGGCAAAGAAACCATCTACACCGATGTATTCAAAGGCATGAAAGACGGAATGCTGGGAAAGAACATCTGGGCAATGTTCCTATACTGCCTCTTCACCTTCCTTTGGTGGCTACTTCTTTTCATACCGGGCATAATCGCTCTTTTGAGGTATTCGTTCACGTTCCTTATTTTGAGAGACAATCCCCAGATGTCAGCAAACGAGGCGAGGAAGAAGTCATGTGAACTCACCAAGGGCCACAAAGGGAAAATTCTGGTTTACGGGATAGTCGCCGCCATTGGTATGTATCTTTTCGGCATAGGTGCCCTTGTGACTATGCCCATCGGTTTTACCGCCATCGCAGACCTTTATGAAAGGGTTAAGTGATTGCCGAGTCTCTATTCCAGCCCAAGTTTGAAAACTCAAGCCTGGGCTTTGGCTAGAGTTTGACAGAAAAACCGCATTATGTCAAAGTCGTATTCCAGGCCAAAGGTAAAATATCGGGAAGTATCCTGACACACCGGTCAGGAGAAGACAAGCGACCGACGGTAGCCGTAAGGCAGCTGAGGAAAG
>CAZPOY010000033.1:0-14678 GCA_964588345.1 uncultured Thermoplasmata archaeon | reverse complement strand
CCAACATTCTTGGTTCTCTTTGCACCTTGAATTCACATGGGGGCATTTTCGCCACCTTCGTACGTGATGACGACATTAAGAGCGTATTGGAAGAAATTAACATCCTTCGCCTGGGCAATCTACTCAACGTGGCTGGCAACAACATACTCGCCAACGACAGCGGAGCTTTGGTGCACCCCGATTACACCGAAAAGGAGGTCAGACTTATCGGGGAAACGCTGGAAGTACCCGCCAGAAAGGGCACCCTTGGCAACGGCATACCAACGGTGGGGTCCGCAGGCATATGCAACAACAAAGGAGCATTGTGTCACCCCCATACAACGGAAGCTGAGATGCAGGTTCTCTCCGAAATGCTCAACGTCGAAGTACAACCTGGGACGGCCAACTTTGGTTCACCACTAGTCGGGTCCTGCATGGTCATCAATACAAAAGGTGCAGTGATTGGGGACAAGACGACGCCCATTGAGATTGGCAGAATCGAGGAAGGACTCGGTTATCTTGATTGACTATCCATTCAATTGGCTCAGTCCAGATATGAAAAGCAAATCCCGGTTTAACTCAGCTTTGCCATGCTTTTTTGATTTTATGTCAAATTTGACCTGCTGTTCAATTACCTGCTGAAGACCCAAACCGTGAGTTCATCAGGCAGGTCGTCCTTTTCGAACAAGACCTCATTGCCCACCTTCGTGGTCGGGATGTCCTCGCACTGTTCAATGAAAACGTCTAGCGATGATATGCCAAGCGATAGTCCAGCTACCCGGTAATGCATGGGGATGACAACTTTTGGCTTCAGCGTTTTTACCACATTCCATGCTCCGCGTCCGTCCAGCGTAAAAGTTCCACCTACGGGTATCATGATTATGTCACAGTCTCTCATCTTTTTGATGGTATCATCATCAGGCATGCATCCCAAGTCCCCCAAATGGCATATCTTTACGCCGTTTATGTCCAGAGTAAAAATTACGTTCTCCCCTCTTTTTTTGCCTTTGACCTCATCATGGTACGTCAAAAGACCCGTTATGTCATACCCCCGGACTTTCTTTTTCCCATCACCCCGTACTATGTCGGAATCGGGTTTTCTTACAACATTGACTTTGTTGTGGTCGTTGTGGTCGTGGGAAACAAGGATTACGTCACCATAGACCTTTGGAGGTTCTATGCCAATGTATTCTCCGTCATGCGGGTCGAAAACAAAAGTGGTCTCGTCGTCACCTACCTCAAAACATGCGTGCCCGTGCCATCTGATTTTCATGATTATCGAACCCCAATCCACCACTCGGATTTTAAATTTATTCCATTTTGCCGGAAAATCACTTGTCCATGAGCATGTTGATGTGAAGAATGCAGTGGTCAGTATGATATTCCAGAGGTCCAAGTGAAAGTTTTTTCACACCTTTTTCATCCAAGAATGACCATATTTCGTCGGTAAATCCCTTGTGGTCGCCCAGCAGGAAATGGCGTTTTTCCGTTCCCCCCTCCACCGGTTCCCCTTCAACATCAAGAACCGAAAAATCATCAAGGTCGAGTTCGGTGAAAAGAACGTTGAAATTGCCCTTTTTGGTCGATATGCCTGGTAACACCTCTTTCCAATCATCCCCCGGGGTTTTCAACAATGCGTGCCTGATAAGGGCACCAGTGGTCCTTTCATCGGGATTGAGATTTCGTATGTCGGACCCTTTCATCATTACAAGGACCGGATATCGGCCACCTTCCAGTATGAGATAAAGGACAACGTTTTTCCGTATGTCATCGGACAAGAAAAATGATGAGTTTATGCATCTTGCCACTATGTCCATTCTTCCCCCAGAACCAGGAAGGTCTTTCAAAGTGAATTTGCCATCGCCCCTTGCCTTGGACGCATGTACAACAAAAACTCTCTTGTCCATCTTACATCATTCCGTCGAATCCGCCCTGCTTTATCTGCTTCTGAAGCTGCTTGCGCATGCGCCGATTCCCCGTAATACCCTTCATCATCTTCTTGCTCGATTTGTAGTGTTTGAGAAGACCCCGGACCTCGCTGGGACGGACGCCTGCACCACGAGCGATGCGGACGATTCTTGTCTTCTTGATCAACTTCGGTTCGTCCTTCTCTTGACCGGTCATGCTGTCCATGATTATCTTGTACTGGCGGAGTTTTCTCTGTGTATCTTCCAGTTCTTCATCGGAAAGATTGGCCCCCATGCCGGGGAGCATGGACATTATCTTCTTCATGGGACCCATGGACGAGACCATTTCCATCTGTTCGTACATGTCCTTGAGAGTGAATTTCCCTGCCATGATTCTCTTCATGGTCTTTTCGGCCTGCTCTTCGTCAATTACTTCTTCGGCCTTTTCAATGAGAGACCGGAGGTCACCCATGCCCAATAATCGTGATATGAATCTTGACGGGTCGAAGCTTTCCAGGTCTTCGAGTTTTTCTCCCACACCGATGAATACGACTGGTGCTTCCGTTTCAGCAACGGCAGAAAGGGCACCACCTGCTTTTGCGGTACCGTCCATTTTAGTGATGATTACGCCGTTGACGTCAACAGCTTCGTTGAATCGTTTTGCTTGTGGGCCGGCCTGTTGTCCAACAGCAGCGTCTATGACAAGAATGCGGTGGTCTGGCTTGGCCACCTTCGCTACGTTTTCAATCTCCCTTATCAGGTCTTCTTCAAGAGAATGCCTCCCTGAAGTATCTATTATTCGTACGTCGAAATCCTTCATCTCTTTCATGCCGGCGGACACAACTTTAACGGCATTCTTCGAATCTGGGCTACCGAAGACGGGAACGTTTATCTGGTCGCCTATTTGCTTAAGTTGTTCATAAGCAGCAGGACGGTGAACGTCAGCAGCAATCATCCCGACCCTAAGCCCCCTTTTCTGGAAATACCTGGCAAGTTTTCCGCTTGTTGTAGTCTTTCCTTGACCGTACAAACCGACCATCATTATGACCTGTTTTTTTATGCCCAGGTCTTTTTTCTCCCCCAAAAGTTCTACGAGTTCCTGATAAATTATTTTGACAACGTGCTCGCGCATGTTGGTCCCGGGGGCCGGCTTCTCTTCCAGCGCCCTTGTTTCGACCTGCTTGGTCATTGCCAGGACCTGCTTTACGTTCATGTCCGACTGGAGCAAGGCCCGCTGTATGTCTTTCACAACCTCCTTTATGAGCTTTTTATCGACACGAGAAGCATTGACTATCTTCTTCAGCGTTCCCTTGAGATTCTCTCCCAGATTGTCCAGTACCATATTCTTACCTACTGCAGCATTTTTACTCGTCGTCTTCCTGAGAAGACTCTTCCTCGTCTTCTTCTCCAACCATTTCTTCTTCAGGAGGAATTTCCTTCACGTCGGCCTTTTTCAGATATTCCGACGGTACATTTTCTGTAATGTATACCGACGTCCCTGCTTCCATTATCTCGAAGCCATCTTCAATTGCTTTTTCGGCATCCACAACCAGGATTATCGGATGGTCTACCCTAACCCTGCCTGCTTCCATCGCCTTTTCATAGGTCTTGGAGAGATGGACGTAACTCCTGTCAGAAGGGTGAAGGCCCGTTTCCAAAATGATGTCAACCTCTTCTTCTGTCGTTGGATAATACAATTGACTGGGAATGTTTTCCGTCGGAAGGTCTAGGTCCAGGTCAAGGGAATGCCCGTAAGTTGCTCTTACAAGGCCGTCCTCCAATTGGTACCGTCCTTTGTCATCGGTGTCCATTATCGCTTTTATGTGCTTTGGTGCCAGCCAGTGAAATCCCCTCTGCTTGTCCTTTATTGCATCAACCAATTCAATGAGGTCGATCCACCCCTGGTCATCCATGTAAAGGTCGAACCTCTCAGGGAAATGCCTCAGTATCCCGGCAAGAGTCCTGCTCAATGTGTCCATCTCGCCATCGTTCATGACGAATTGTCCTTTCTCGTCGCACTCCGGGCAGCGGTCTCCCCTGTAATAACCGTGTTCATCGCACTTTCGCATCATCATACATCAACGTCACAAAGAAGGGGGGTAATATTATATGTTTTGGTCTCACATTAATAATACTGATGCCAGGTGGTCATACGGTTTTGAAATCCATTCCCAGGTCAGCAGCAACATCGCCCACCATTGCCTTTATTGAACTTTTCAGCGAACCGTATCCGAGAATGACCTTGTTTTCAGGAGTTTTCTCTACCATATTGCGAATGATTTCGGGCGTCAGCTGTTTTTTCTGGTAATTGGGCATTATGTGCCCAATGTCAAATTCGTCACCAAGGATAAGGTCAGAAAACCGTGGTGCGTAATGCCCTCCTCCTATGCCAATGGCTACGGGAACATCTCGGGTGGCAGGTTCCAATATGCTTTCAGCGATGGCTTCCGCTGGTTCCCGCTTGCCCCATTCTTCATCGGTAGAACCGATCTCAATGAATGTCAAGGGAATTTGGGATAAAGGGCCGTGGTGGGTCACTTCCATGGAAACGTCGTATTTCATTCCCGAAGACGCACCCTTTAGTGTACGGAGCATGCCTGCCATGGTCCTGGGAGATGAAACGGAAAGTTCTCCCGGTCGGCCCCCGAAATCAGCATTGGAGAAATTCCCCGTGGGATGAACGGTCAGCGTCGGCTTGCCGGACTTTGACCTGTGTCTTGAAGGAACTATTATCTCGTCTATTTTCCGGTTCATATCATTTGCTTTTCGGGATAGGTCATGGGCATAGAGATGCTCCCCCGAAAAATCTCTCATCACGAATTCACCATGGATATGAAAACCCGAATACTCTTGCCAATCTTTTAATTCCAACAAACGGTCACGAATGTTGACCGCTGCAGCGTCCCCATGGAAAACGGCTATTAATTTCACGGTTCGACATTGGATTCATGATTAATTAATCAATGGTTGCATCATCATGCAAATCTTAATATGATAAAAACGGATGGCAAAGGAAAATGTTCGTTGAAAGAATAAAGGAATTGGACCGAGAGGTCAAGCTTCTATTAACCAGCACTTTCTTCGGGGCTCTTGGAGCCAGTCTTTTCGGCATTTGGGGCATGGCGCTGGGCATTTATCTGGTAGAATTGGGTTTCACTTCGACGCACATTGGCTGGATAGTAGGTGCTTCCGGTTATTCAAGCATCGTTGGTCTCGTCTTCTCAGGTTTTCTAGCAGACCGCTATGGCAGGAAAAAGATGCTAATAATCAGCGTAATCATATCCGTTGTGGGCACTTCGTTGTTCCTGGTATCCATCAACTACTGGTTCTTCATTGCGGCAAGCGCACTTCTGGGTCTTTCCGGTTCCTTTTCCGGCCCCGCCCTCATGGCCCTAATAGCCAGCAAGACGAACGAGAAAAGAAGGAAATACGCTTTTTCATTCCAATCATTCACCCACACCATTGGCGTAGGCGTGGGAACGCTCCTGGCGGGGTCCATTCCCGACAGTCTTTACAATTTCAGCGGTGTTGACATAATCATGGGTCTTCGTTTGCTCATCGCTTTGGCTGCACTTGTGATCCTTCTTCAAATTTCCATAATAATCCTCGTAAAAGAGGAGAAATCTTACGAAAAAAGTTTTTCTTTCAAAGCAAAATCTTGGAAAACCATCTTCAAATTTTCTTTCTCATCAATGGTGATAGGTTTTGGCGCAGGCATACTAATTCCCTGGTTCCCCATCATTTTCCGTGAAGGTTGGCATCTCGACCTATACTGGGTGGGAATCATCATGACCGGGGGCCAACTCATCATGTCCGTTTCATACCTCATGGTTCCATGGATTGCTGACAAACTCGGCTCGATTTCAACCATAGCTCTTACGGAGTTCTTCGCCATCGTCGCACTGCTTGCCATGCCCCTGTCAGGTTCCATTTATTTTTTCATATTCCTATTCTTTCTAAGAATGTCATTGATGATGATGGGAAGCCCGATAAGCACTTCCTTCATGATGTCCCAGGTCAAACCCGCGGAAAGAGCAACGGTGCAATCATTCTCCGCCCTGGGTTGGAGTCTTACCTGGTCCCTGTCTCAATCGGCTTCCGGCTACGTCTGGCAGAACGATTACACGAGCAACCTTCCCTATTACATATGCGCCTTTTTCTATCTCGCACATCTAATCATATTCCTGTTCTTCTTCGCACGATACGAAGATAAAACCGAAGGGGTGTCCATAGCGGGAAAGGTCGATGCCTTATTCCAAAGAATTTCAAATAAAAGGATATAAAAACCCCTTGATGTATTTTACATCGTGGCAAAGAAATTGAGAAAGGACAGGACCGGCAAGCGTTCCCAGGAAAATTTCAACCGGGTCTTGAAAGAGGCCTCAAAGAAAGAAACGACGGAAAAAAACGGGGACGCGGGGGATAAACGCCTTTACTGCGAAGGATGCGGGAAACCCTTCGACGAATTGGTAGCCGGAAGATGTCCAAAATGCCTTCAAAAACTTGAAAAGGAACATCACCGGGTCCGGGGCGCACTGGGGTTTTGAACGATGTTCGATGAATTAGTGCAACTCCTCATCCTTTTTTTCGTAATCTTCGACCCACTTGTCAGCTCCACGGTTTTTTCCGTGGCCACCAAGGAGATGACAGACCAAGAAAGGAGGAAAACGGCATACATCGCCATACTTGTGGCAGCAATACTCTCTTACCTTGTCTTATTTTTCGGCAACGGGCTTCTGGAACTGTTCAGCACCAACATTGATGATTTTCGGGTGGCCGGAGGCATAGTTCTTGGCATCCTGGGACTTCAAATGGCTCTTGGAAAATCCATTACCAAAGACGAGTTTGGAAGAAACAAGAATTTTCAAGCCGTAGCAGCCATCATCGCCACGCCATTCATTACTGGTCCTGCAGCCATAACTACGATTATCGTGGTCACTTACGATTATGGCATGTTGCTAACGGGCATAGCTATTACGATAATATTGGCTATTTCTGCCGTCATGTTCTTTTTGTCCGGCTTCTTGGACCGCTTGCCAAGCAAGATTCCCATACAGGTAATGTCAACGTTAATGGGGATAATCACACTGGCCTGGGGGATAAAATTCGTCAGGGAAGGACTTGGGATATAGATTATTGCTCAATCCTTTATCTCAACTTTTTCTTTAAGCACAGGAATGGAACGTACGTGATGAGAAATTTCGTCGAAAGACCTCTTTGGGAATGAAAGTGAGATGGCATCGTTCTCTCCCCATTCCACGGTCAATACCGACTCCGTCATTGCCCTTTGAAAATTCAATGTGATTATCTCATCAAAAGGAATTGCAACGTCCTTGTTGGATTTTTTGGACAATGGAAAAAAAGAAGACCCGCTCTTCTCACCAGGCAGTATGAAAAGATGATGCGTCCCTACGGTAAAGATGCGGTAGCTGATCCCCTGCCACATGTTGTTATAAGAATAGATTACATCTTCATTCACTGTTTCACCCAATTTTTTTTCTTCCGTGTTCAGCGAGACTATGCCCACAATGGCAATGAAGACCATCAAAGCCATGGCGCCGGTGCCAAGAACGTAGACATTGGTTATCTGATAACCCCACAATTGGGGCACCCATATGAGGGCCAGCATCAGCCAAAATGCCGCTACCATGACCCGTATCGAGTAATAGCTTACGCTCTTCCGATAATTCTGAGACATGATACCCTATTTGCGGTTGGGGGTTTATAAATGCTTTCAATAAAAATTAAAGTCCGGAGAGGGTTTGCATCATCTGATAAAATGAAAAAAGGAGCGGTCCTCGTAACGGGTTCTTCAAGGGGCATTGGCAAAGCCATAGCAAGAAAACTTTCCCAGTTAGATGGCATCCAGTTAGGGCTTACGTATCATAAAAACACCAAAAAAGCCATGGAACTGAAAAAAGAATTGGAAACGGGAGGCACTTCGTGCAAGGTGTATCAGTGCGACCTTGGGTCGGAAAGGTCCGCCTTGAAACTCGCTTCGGATTTCACCAATGATTTCAAAGATGTCATCGGGCTTGTCAACAATGCCGGCATATACAAGAGGAACGATTACAAGGACGTATCACTGGAAGACTGGCATGCAACCATCAACGTCAATCTCACCGCCCCTTTCATTTTGACCCGGGAAATCGCCCCTTGCATGAAGGAAGGTGGAAGCATCGTGAACATCGCCTCGGTATTGGGAAGAAAGGGGTCGGGCCACGGCGTAGATTACACTGCAAGCAAGGCGGGGCTCATCGGCATGACCAGGGCATTTGCAAGAGAACTGGGGCCCCTCAGCATTAATGTGAATTGCGTGGCACCCGGAGCCACGGATACAGACATCATCGCCGGAGATACGCCGAAAAAAAGAAAAGAAAGGCAGAAGTCCATTCCCTTGGGGAGAGTTGGTTCTCCTGACGAAATAGCGGGAACGGTGAAATTTTTTTTCAGTTCGGAAAGCCGTTACATTACCGGAGCGGTCATCGACGTGAACGGCGGACTTTGGATGGGCTGAACATGAAACTAGTAATAGCCAATTCGGCACTGGAACTTGTTCCCAATGAAATAAAAGAACATCGACAGGTGAAGTCGCGGAAAAGCAAGGGCCATTCCTGGGAGATACTGGATTCCACATTTCATTACTCTGCCATGAGAAAACTGAACGAACACGAATCACGGGGAAGGCCCGACATACCACATTTTTGCCTTCTGGAAGCGCTGGAATCTCCCTTGGCACTTGAAGATCATCTCGAAGTGCACATGCATACCCGGTCCGACGATTGGATATCTTTCAGACCCGGAACCCATCTTCCAAGGAACCAGGAACGTTTTAAAGGACTCATGGCCAAGTTGCTCAAAGAGAAAAAACGTGAGAAATGGGTAAGATACGAAGGCAAGAGAACCCTGCCGCAACTTCTCGACTCATTTGACGTCCCAAATGTCGCTCTTTCGCAAAATGGAAAGATGGTCAAGGTCAACAAGATTCCATCCTTCTTTGAAGATTATGAAGATGTCGTTCTTGTGGTAGGAGGGTTCCCCCATGGTGATTTCTCACAGGATGATTACAATTCCTTCGACCAGGTCTTTTCCATCTATGACAAAACAATGAATGCATGGACGGCTCTATCACGTTTGCTCTGTTCATTCGAAGCGAAATTGCTGTGACCGGGCGTTCTTTAACCCTGCGTCACTCGAACCTTAATGCTTCGGCAGGTGCGATTTTGGCTGCGGTCCTTGCTGGGGGTATGGTTGAAAGCAGTGTTACGACGAAAGCGATTCCAGCGTAGAGGAGGATGTCACCCCAGGGAATCAAGAAAACATAGCCGTCTGGTCGGAATTGGGTCCACCAGATGTTTGCACCTATGATTATACCCAATGCGATGCCGATGATTATTCCAATGAGAGATATCATGCCTGCTTCAACGGCGAAAGCGGATATCACCCACGAGCGCTTGAAACCGATGGCTCGAAGCATTCCTATCTGCTGTCTTCTCTCGTACACGGCCCTTATCGTTATGATGCCCAGTCCAGCAATGCCGATTATCAAACCCAAGCCTAAAAATGCATTGAAAAGGTTGAAAATAGAATCTTGGGCTTCAAACAATTCGTCTATCGCATTGCCAATCTCCATGGTTTGGAACTGATAGGGCAGGAGGAGTCTTTCAAGGTCCAGGGCCGTTTCATGAATGTCTACCCCTGGTTTGAGGTCTACAAGGAAGAAACGTTTGCCGGTGACGTTGAAGTCTTCGGTGAGGGTCTTTTGATTGATGAAAACACCGTTGAGTATGACTGAATCCAGCACTCCGATGACCGTTTTGTTGTAAACGGTGCCGTTATGGTAAATTTGAATCGTGTCTCCGACGCCTGCAACGAAGGTTCCCGTTGGCCCGTATTGATTTACTGACCCTGCCCATCCATCCAAAATAACCGTAGTTGAATTGGACATGACCTCCATGAATACCTCATGTTCGGAATCGAATCTATCGTCATAATCATTCAGTGAAAACTTCGTGTTATTGATGAAACCATAGGTCATGGCGTTCAAAGGGTAAAAGAAACGTTTTTCGGTGCCCGATGCTTCGAGGTTTTTTGAATTTAACTGGAAATAACCCTGTTCGAATCCTTCCACGTATTGGAAATCGTTAATGTCCAGCCTGCTGCTTGAGTTTATTTGTTCGGAAATATTGTCAAGGGGCGTGAAAGTTCCTGTAGTGCCGATTATGTCCATCCCACCTGAAACCTCTGTTTTGAACGTATCTATGTTTCCCGAATTCATGCCAACTATCATGGACATGACGGTTATGGTGAATATCACAATAGTGAATATGAATATCAATAGCCCCGTTTTGAACTTCGAATAAGAGGGGTAAGCTATGGCCATCTTCAAAACCGGTTTCAAGGACTTATGGAAAAACCTTACGAAGAAATTTAGGAATGAGATTAACAGGTCAAAGTTGAAAACGAGGATGATGACGGATGCCGAGACCATGAAAACCCCTGAAAGGACAAACATCTCCATATCACCAGTCATGTTTGGGACCTCAAAGGGTATGGACCAGAATACCAGGACGATTAAGGCACCCGCCGTATATACCATTCTTTCGTTCAAATAGCGTCTCAAGATGGCAGAAACGCCCATTATCATCAAAGAAATGCCCGTAAAGAAGAGGGCCGCCATCTCCGAAGGGAAGGATGATACAAAGAGAATGATGCCCAGAATGAAACCAATTATGCCCGCTGCCAAAATCTTGGTATCCTTTTTCAATGGTGGTGGTTCGGGGATGTCTCTAATCGCCCTTACTATGTTCAATCGAGATATCTTGAAGGTTGTGAGGAATATCGTGATGAATGAGATGAAGAATCCAATGGTGACAGAGAGGATAATGGATGTTAGTTCGTAGTGGAAATATTGCATAATGTCTAGGGCACCTCCGCTATCAACTCCGGCATATATCGAATTGAACGCCCAGATTATGCCAAAAGCAAGAGGGATGCTCGCCAAAACACCCACCAATACCGAAAGAATGGTATAGATTACTCCTTCGTACATGAACATCCGCCTGAGCCGCTTCCTTGTCATGCCAATGGCTCGTGAAATGCCCAGTTCGCTTTTCCTTTCCTCCGCAAGGAGAGTAAATATGTTGATGATTAATACGACGCCCGCGATTATTGAAAAGCTTCCGAGAATTATGAAAAGTTCTGAGAGGGCCGAGATTGCTTCTGAATTGTCATCTACGACCTTCTTCTTGTTCCCTAGTATCTCAGGAGCGTACTTGGACCATGGTTGAACCTTCCACTCTTCTCCATTGTAAAAATATGCTCTTTCATCATCATGGGAATAAACCATGGAAACGTTCTCAGGGCTTTCGTACTGCCATGCCCCCTCTGACCATAGTGCCAGTTCCCATTCGTGTCCGGCCCATTCAAGTGTTGCGTTTTCTCCTATGACGTAATATGCATCGTTGGCTGGCGATGAAGGAGGCACATTCAAGGCGAATCCCGCTATGGTCGTCATGTTTTCTAAGTCGAATATGCGTTCAATTTCATCTGCAACTCCTGGGATGTATTCCATTCCTTCTATGTAATCGCCTTTGCACGTTATTACGATTGAACTGACTTCCCTTGTAGGGACATAAATGGTCTGTCCCTCCGATTGCACCTTTTTGGTATTGTTAAGTATGCCATTCAAGGTTTCCAGATTAAGATAGATGCCTGAACCACCGTTCCAGTTGCCTTTTTCCTTGTTGTCGATAATTTCCAGTACCTCGAGTGGAACTTGGCCTCCATCCGTTGAGAACGTTATTATGGTGTGGCCCTTTTCGATGGCCATTTCTTTGGCACATTTTTCATTGACAAAAACGGCATTGCCCGTTGCCAAACTTTCGTCCACCCTTTTTCCATTGGCCAGGAAATCCCCGAAATCCCCGTCAAACTCATCAGGAAGATATCCTATGGCAGATACGGAAGGAGAACTAAGATTTTCATGAGGATTGAAAATCGACAGACGGTTTATCTGAAGACCGGCTACGCCCTCGACATTCTTTATCTGTGATATGTTTTCCATGAGACGTTGGGAAGAAAATTCATCCATTTCCCCCCTACCTTGATTCTGGTCCAGATAACCCACTTGAAGGTCAATTTCGTATAACGATTCAACGACCATCGAAGTTATCATGTTGTCCATTGTATCGCCAACGATGAATGATGCTCCGATGATGGACGTTGAGACCATGAGCCCAGCAACAACCAGTGCTGTGTTCTCCTTTCTGCGGAATATGTTCCTAAAGCCCATCTTGAAATTGACCTTGTTCATGAAAGCGCTTATGGCCAGTAAGAGAATGACGAAAATTACGGGTGCAAGGAAAAAAAGGGTCGGTTCCATTCTCAACACCTACCTCTCGTACTCGTTCTCGATGCCTTCTATCAAGCCGCTCCGCATCTTCACGATGGTGGAAGCTCGGCGTGCCACTTCGGGGTCGTGGGTTACGATTACGAAGGTCTGATGGTATTTCTCGTTGAGTTTTTCCAGAAGGTCCATTACTTCATTGGAGGTTTCCGTATCCAGGTCTCCCGTTGGTTCATCGGCCCAAACGATGGCGGGCTTGTTGACCAAAGCGCGTGCGATGGTGACCCTCTGGCGTTGCCCACCACTTAACTCAGCGGGTTTGTGGTCGGCCCATTCTTTCAAACCAACCATGTCCAGGGCTTCAAGAGCCATCTCCCTCGACTTCTTTTCCTTTTCTCCGGCTATAAGCAGAGGCATCTCAACATTCTCAAGGGCGTTTAGAACGGGAAGAAGGTTGTAGAACTGGAATACGAAGCCCATGTTCCTTGCCCTGTAAAGCGTCCTTTTATTGTCATCAAGCTTGTGGAGTTCTTGATTTTCAATGAACACCTTCCCTTCGGTGACATCGTCAATGCCAGATGCGCAATTGAGAAGTGTTGTCTTTCCACAGCCCGAAGGACCCATTATAGAGACCATGTCCCCCTTTTCAATGTTTAGGTCAACTCCTTTTAGGGCATGCACTTTGACCTTGCCGGTATCGTAAGTTTTGACAAGTTTCTCGATTCTTATGATGTAATCCTTAGATGCATCAATTGTTTCTGAAGTCAGATGAATCACCTTGGTTCAATCGAAAATGTGATACGTATTTAGACTTTGTCATTTACTCCATTATAGTACTAACATTTTCGCAATTGAACACCTTTTAATGTTGAATGTTAATCATTCTGAAAAAAAATCACGGAAAAAATAAATAAACCTGGCGCATGGTAATTCTGATTTGAATGGAAGATTATGAGGTATTAGTAGTGGGAAACGGCTCTGCAAAAAAAATCGCCGTAAAAGCTCTAGAAGAAGGCAAAAGCGTGGCACTAGTGGGGAAAAAACCCATGGGCGGTACCTGCATGAATTTTGGTTGCATCCCTTCGAAAATGATTATCTACTCGGCCGACCGGTGGATGGATGCGACGGAAAACGAAAAATTCGGAATAACATCTCCCGTAGAAGACATCGATTTCAACATGATAATGAACGACATGAGAACGAATCGCTCGCTCATGAGAAGAAAAATTGCTGCATGGGCCCATTCCAAAGAAAAGTTGGATTACTACGAAGGTGAGGCGCGTTTTGTCGATGACAGAACATTGAAGTTGGGGGATGGCACCTCCGTTTTCGGGGAAAAAGTATTCATTGGCACAGGTTCAAGACCTTTCATCCCTCCCATTCAGGGGATTGAAGATATCGACGTTTTGACCAATGAGAACGTTTTCGACCTTATGAAAAAACCGTGTTCCATCGCCATTATAGGAGGAGGTGCCATTGGTGTTGAATTTGCTCATTTCTTCCAAGCCATGGGCGTTGACGTAACCATTATTCAACGAAGCGATCTGCTTCATGGTGAAGACCCGGAGATTGCTAATCACTTGAAAAGTAAACTCTCCCGTCGCATGAGGGTATTGACCGAAACGGAAACACTTCATGTTGAAAAGACATCAGACGGAAGGAAAATATTAATTCGGTGCAAAGATGACCAAGGCAAAGAAGTTAATCTCAAAGTCGAGAAGTTAATGGTCGCAACGGGAAGGACCTCCAACGGCGACAAGCTGGATTTGCATAAGACCGGCGTTGAAACCGATGAAAGGAATTACATTAAGGTCGATGAAAATCTCAAGACGACCAATCCAAACATTTGGTCCATTGGAGACGCCAATGGGGAGATGCTGCTAAAACACGTGGCGGATTACGGTGCTTACATCGCGTGGGAGAATTCTAATGGCGGAAAACAACGTTCCATCGATTATGACAACATACCTCGGGCAATTTACACTTGGCCAAAAATCGCTGCTGTGGGCATGACGGAAAAACAGGCCAGGAAGAAATTCGACGTGGTCGTTTCAAAAAAGGAATATTTGGACGTGGCCAAGGGCGTTGCCATGAGAGAAGAAGGTTCTTTTGCAAAAGCGATTTTTGAAAAAGGAACGTGTCGATTGCTTGGATTCCATATTTGCGGCCATCATGCCCCACTGCTCATTCAGGAAGTAGTTCAAATGCGGAAAGAAAGAAAACATCTGTCAGAATGTGACGTTGCCGTTCATCCCCATCCGGCTTTGACTGAATTGGTCAGGGATACTTTACTAAAGGGTGTCAAACTAGCAAAACAGTAAACGTCTCAAGATTTATGAATATACGCATAGATATGAAAAATAAGTAGCAGGTAGCGAAATTACGAAGTATTTTCCGACTAAAACTGGGTATTTCATTTTAACAAAAAAATGAATGGACCAGTT
>CAZPOY010000032.1:0-16018 GCA_964588345.1 uncultured Thermoplasmata archaeon | reverse complement strand
CCACATGACTGCATTCCAAGCGCCTCCTTCGTAACTCATGTAGAGGGTCACGTTGACTACACCGCTTACTTCCTGTCCGGTGGTTGGGTCGCTGTTTGTATAATCAACAATCCAGGTTCCCGTGTTGTTGTAGTCAGGTGCGATTGTCACGCTGCTTATAGGTTCGGTTGAATCGTATATAATCCAGTCGTCAGCGCCTGTTGCCACTTCCACGTTTCCTGCGTAATCCGTTGCAATGGTGTAGAAGCTGTAATTGCCATCTCCTGAAGAAACGTCATTCCAGGTGAAGGTTCCGTCAAGCACCGTATCCCACATGACTGCATTCCAAGCGCCTCCTTCATAACTCATGTAGAGCGTAACATTCACAACCCCGCTGGCATATGCGCCCACGTCTGCGTAAGAGTAGTTGATGGTCCAAGTTCCCGTGTTGTTGTAATCGGGGGCAATGCTTGCAGATGAGGTTGGTGGGGTCCCGTCCAGATGAAGGTCAAGGGCCAGATACGGGTCGTTCACCGTGTCAATTGCACTCGTGTTGTAACCCTTAGCCCCAAGATATGTGACCTCAATCATGATGATGTTCCCGTCATCGTATCCGCCAACGAAATCACCAGCGTTCACAATGTATTTGCCGTCCGCATCAGTCGTGGTGATGATGCCCTGGCTGGTATTTGTGTTGTTAACATATACGGTGGTCCCAGCAGGAAGAGGCGTTCCGGTGCCGTCATAAACAAAACCGGCAATGGAGTAAGGCGTGTAAAGCCCCCCACCGTAAACCTCTTTTACAGTGGAGAATCCAGCCGGGTCTTCGGCAACATCGTTGGTACCTGCATTCGTAAGGGTGACATCGCCGATGTCGACATACGCGTCAATGACGTTTCCGTCGGCTGCCGTTTCAGCTATGTCGAAGCCGATGAAGAAGTGTGACGTACCGGTGGGCACCGATTCGGAAAGCCCCGAGAACGTCGCTACGCCGCCTGTGAATCCTGCAACGGTTGCAACGGCAGGGCCGTCACCGCCCCAAGGTTCGTAAATGCCGTCTCCGTCATCAGCGAAAAGGTGAATGTTGGTGACGTCCGCGTCATTGGTGCAACTGGAAGTTACCGTCAGGTCTGTAAGGGTATCCGCTCCAACTGAGTTGTCGAATTGTAGGTCGAGTATGCCTGCATTGTTTGTACCGTTGGCAACCTCGTCTGGGGTGATGTCGATTCCCGTCATGGTCATACCCGCTAGTGTGAAGTCAGTGAAGTGGGTAAGCCCGGTGACGGTTGCGGTGTTTTCCGCGCTATCTATCGTAGTTGAAGCAATCGTTTCGATGGTCCAGCCACTTCCGTCATTGTAGAGAAGTCCGAGGCTGTTCTCGCTGAACAGGCCGGTCGGAAGGTCGGCGTCCTGATAGCTGAAGACTATGTCCACAGAGAATGCGGCCATGTCCGTTTCCAGGGCCCAATACCTTGAGATGGCATTGGCCGGTCCCGGAGCACCGTCGGTTTCAGATACATCAAGGTATGAGAAATCACTTATGGAGTTAAAGTTCAAGTCGAGGGTCTCCTCCACATTCACCCACATCGTCACGCCGTTTCCTGTTAGAGTGTTTCCGCTGAAAGTGTTGTCCCAGTTGGGATATACGGCGGATTCGCGTATTTCAATGCCGACGCCGTTGTTCTCAATTGTGTTGCCGGATATTGTGTTGTTGCTGCTTCCAAATAGCTGAATGCCTTGATCCGTGTTGTCGGAAATGTCGTTGTTGGTTATGGTAAGATGACTCGCTTTCCAGGCGAAGAATCCGCTCCAACCACTATTCGAAATGGTGTTTCCGTCAAAGACATTGTAATCGCAGTCCTGGTCCAGATATACTCCGTCCCTGGACGAGTAGGTCACGGTGTTGTTGTTGAATGTGTTGTTCGTGGAGTGGGTTGCGTCGTCTCCGACGTAAATGCCGTAAACGTTGGAGTAGAATATGTTTGAGTCAATGGTATTTCCCGAAGAAGCGACCAGGCCCACGCCTGCAAAGTTTATACTGATTCTGTTGTTGTGGATGTGACATCCCGTGACCGCCTGAAGGGCAACTCCGCCCTCGGTTCCGGACAATCCGGACTGCTTGATGGTGAATCCCGTTACTTCCACGTTGTCCGCCGATATTGCCACGACGGTGCCTGAACCGCCTGCATCGATGGTCGTGGTGAGCTTATCGGCACCAGCAAGGACAAGCGCCTTGTTGATTATGAGATTCTCATTATACGTTCCTGCTGCAACATTCACCATTCCTCCTATGGATGCCTCGTTTATTCCTTCTTGAATCGTTCCAAAGGCGTTAACCCCAAAGTACATGCCCGGGGCAACTTCTGTTCCATATGCACTTCCGGCCCAGTCGTCGTCAACTTGAATGGTATCTGTTGCGACAACGTCAATATCATCCGAATCCGAAGCAAGGACCTCATATCCGTTGTCAACGTTCTGGAGTTCCGATAATACATTCATCGTGCCCGTGGGCGCACCCGCGTATGTTAGTATTCTATAATCGGTGGTTGCGGTATATCCTGCAGGCATGGGGAATCCGCTGGTGGGTCCGAAATAACCTTCGATGGTCCCGGTCCCCGAAAGCGGTATGTCCTGCCAGGCCGACCCGTCCCAATATTCAAGGTCGATGTCGGTCGCGTCCAATGTCGGGATGCCCGTTATGGTGAAGTTGAAGATGACTGCGGTGTAATCAAAACCGGTGATGGGGTTTTCGACCGAACCGTTGAAATTCGTGTATCCATCGCCGACCAGAAGGTAAACAGGACAATTCACTTCTAGAGTTGGTGAAGTTGCATCAAGAGTGGTCATGCCTACATCGGCGTACCATGGGCCGTAATCAACTTCGCCGCTGACGTATGTTTCTCCGCCTGCTGCGTCGCCCCAGTAATTGTATTCTGCATCAAGGAGCTCGGTTCCCTGGTTGACCACGCCATAGGGGGTTATGCCATAGGTCGCTTCCCAGGTATTGTCGTTGTTGTTGTAAATGAGATTTTCATTGACAACGCCGGCAGTTCCGTTATCGAAAACCACTCCCTGTGCGTTGTTGTATATCTCATTTCCTCCATCAACGGTGATGTCCGTCGAACCACCGTAGGCCCGTATTCCACGCATGTTGTCGTGGATGTCGTTGCCCGAAATCGTCCAGTTATTCACATCGTAAGCACGTATGCCTGAACAAAGGAGGGTCGTGCCGGTGAATCCGACATCCGGATAATGGTCGTATATCTCGTTATTGGTTACGCTCACGCCTGAGGTATAATCGTTTGCCGATATCCCTCTGTACATTTCATAATCTTCAGCCCATGCGCCTAGGGCATCCATGGGTCCGCCGTTGTTGTAAATGGTGTTGCCATCAATCGTTACATCGATATTGATGTCGCCAAAGTCCCAAGAGTATGCTCCATCCTCGTTGGCTGGATTGAGCTCAATGCCCATGAGTGCGTTGTCATAAACCAAGTTATTGCTGATGATTATGTTATGGGTTTGGTCAGCGATTCCGGTTGTGTCGTCATTCTGCCCGGTCAATACAATTCCTTTTCCGCTCCAACCTTCCGTCAAAGCGCTTCCATGAACGGAATTACCATCGATGACGCTGTCCTGGACTCGGTAGAAATATATGCCAAGGTCGCAATCAAAAACTTCGTTGTTTAGAATATTGATATTGGAAAGTCCAATGTACTTGGTATTTTCAGCCATTAGGGTATATCCATAATCGTTACCCACCATGATCCCAGCGTTCTGATAGCCGTATCCGATGGAATCCCATGTCTGGGCTCTAGCTCCTTGGATCTTGAATCCCTGTATGGTCACGTCGCTGGATTTGACCTGGAAAACATCCATTTCGCCGGCAGCGGGAGCGTTGACGATGACGTTGCTGGGAACGGCCGTGTCGCCAGTGACAATCAAAGATTTGTCCACTACCACGTTCTCAACGTAAGTGCCCGGTGCAACATTCACCATTCCTCCTATGGATGCCTCGTTTATTCCTTCTTGAATCGTTCCAAAGGCGTTAACCCCAAAGTACATGCCCGGGGCAACTTCTGTTCCATATGCACTTCCGGCCCAGTCGTCGTCAACTTGAATGGTATCTGTTGCGACAACGTCAATATCATCCGAATCCGAAGCAAGGACCTCATATCCGTTGTCAACGTTCTGGAGTTCCGATAATACATTCATCGTGCCCGTGGGCGCACCCGCGTATGTTAGTATTCTATAATCGGTGGTTGCGGTATATCCTGCAGGCATGGGGAATCCGCTGGTGGGTCCGAAATAACCTTCGATGGTCCCGGTCCCCGAAAGCGGTATGTCCTGCCAGGCCGACCCGTCCCAATATTCAAGGTCGATGTCGGTCGCGTCCAATGTCGGGATGCCCGTTATGGTGAAGTTGAAGATGACTGCGGTGTAATCAAAACCGGTGATGGGGTTTTCGACCGAACCGTTGAAATTCGTGTATCCATCGCCGACCAGAAGGTAAACAGGACAATTCACTTCTAGAGTTGGTGAAGTTGCATCAAGAGTGGTCATGCCTACATCGGCGTACCATGGGCCGTAATCAACTTCGCCGCTGACGTATGTTTCTCCGCCTGCTGCGTCGCCCCAGTAATTGTATTCTGCATCAAGGAGCTCGGTTCCCTGGTTGACCACGCCATAGGGGGTTATGCCATAGGTCGCTTCCCAGGTATTGTCGTTGTTGTTGTAAATGAGATTTTCATTGACAACGCCGGCAGTTCCGTTATCGAAAACCACTCCCTGTGCGTTGTTGTATATCTCATTTCCTCCATCAACGGTGATGTCCGTCGAACCACCGTAGGCCCGTATTCCACGCATGTTGTCGTGGATGTCGTTGCCCGAAATCGTCCAGTTATTCACATCGTAAGCACGTATGCCTGAACAAAGGAGGGTCGTGCCGGTGAATCCGACATCCGGATAATGGTCGTATATCTCGTTATTGGTTACGCTCACGCCTGAGGTATAATCGTTTGCCGATATCCCTCTGTACATTTCATAATCTTCAGCCCATGCGCCTAGGGCATCCATGGGTCCGCCGTTGTTGTAAATGGTGTTGCCATCAATCGTTACATCGATATTGATGTCGCCAAAGTCCCAAGAGTATGCTCCATCCTCGTTGGCTGGATTGAGCTCAATGCCCATGAGTGCGTTGTCATAAACCAAGTTATTGCTGATGATTATGTTATGGGTTTGGTCAGCGATTCCGGTTGTGTCGTCATTCTGCCCGGTCAATACAATTCCTTTTCCGCTCCAACCTTCCGTCAAAGCGCTTCCATGAACGGAATTACCATCGATGACGCTGTCCTGGACTCGGTAGAAATATATGCCAAGGTCGCAATCAAAAACTTCGTTGTTTAGAATATTGATATTGGAAAGTCCAATGTACTTGGTATTTTCAGCCATTAGGGTATATCCATAATCGTTACCCACCATGATCCCAGCGTTCTGATAGCCGTATCCGATGGAATCCCATGTCTGGGCTCTAGCTCCTTGGATCTTGAATCCCTGTATGGTCACGTCGCTGGATTTGACCTGGAAAACATCCATTTCGCCGGCAGCGGGAGCGTTGACGATGACGTTGCTGGGAACCACAATGTCACCGGTTATTGTCAAAGGTTTGTCAACAACTATCGGCGATGCGGGGTTGTATGTATTAGGCGAGACCTCAATGGTATCGCCTGCCGCAGCAGCATCCACCGCCTCCTGTATCGTGGCGTAATCGCCAGGGACGGTTATGGTCACTTCCGGGCCAACCGCCACCGGTTGAGCATTCGCATCGGGCAAAAATCCGATGAGGGCCACAACGACCATTGCAATGGCGGTGACAATCGCCAGGCTGTTCATATTATTAATTTCTAGACGAGAACTTTCCTTTCTTTTCATGTTCGATTCCCCCTGAAACCCATGATTCCATCAGGCGAAATATCATTGTGAAAGGGTTATATAACAATTTTGCAAAAAAGGAAAAGAAAATCTTTTAAATAAAGGAGTATTTGTCCTTGACGTTGCGGAAACTGGAAACCAAGTAATATTGGGATTTCCGTTATGGAAACATATGATACAGGTGGTGGGGCATGCCAAGAAAAAAAACAAAGACGATTGCCATTGTAATTCTTTTCCTAATGGTCACCGTATTCTCATCATTGCCCAGCAATACGTCTCAATTTACTCAAGAGGAAACGGAACTAGGGTCCGGCACTCCACACGCTCTTTTCGGATTCATCCATGCATATGATGGCGAAGTCATAAGCGAACAGGTAACCGTCACTTTGAAGAACAACCGAACGGGTGGCGTCATAAACATTCTTTCCGACCCCATTGCGACGGATTACTCATATCGATTGAACGACACAGGCAGTTTTGCCCAGAACGGGGACTGGCTGGAATTGACAACGTCATTGGACACCTTCTCAGCCAAGAACTGGACCAGGGTCGATACATCATATCCCAATCAAAAGTGCCATCTTGAACTATGGGGCGAAGAAACCCAACTCGAAGTTCCAATAAAGGCGGGATGGAACCTAGTATCCACGCCATTCATCCACAAAGACGCGAACTTACGCCAAGTTCTGTCAGACATGGAAGGTGGATGGGACAAGGTACAGGCCTTTCACAAGCAAGAAATCGAACAAGGATACTGGATGAGTTACGACGTATCCGCACCGGGGTTTCTGAACGACTTCCAAACCATGGAATCCCCAAAAGGATATTGGCTTCACGTTGAGGAACCGGGCGACGGCAACCTGTCCTTTTCAGGCCTTCTTCTCAAGAATGTGGACGTCCCTCTTTACAAGGGTTGGAATCTAGTGGGATATCCTTCCATGTCCCAAGAATCGGTGGACCTTGCCTTGAGTGGGATTCCCTACGATGCCGTCCAGGGTTTCTCTTCTCAAGAGGAATACAATCTGAGACCACTTTCGCCGTTGGATAATTTTGAACCTGGGAACGCTTACTGGATACACGTAACCTCTTCCTGCACATGGTCCATCTACAACCCCGGTGGCATCGACAACCTGCAGGACAACGCATTTCTGACGTCGGCCAATTCACCGGAAGCAAAAGCAACAACCCTTTTCCAGAACGGGACTTCCACGGCATCTTCGAACCAGACATCTCCAGGCGTAGTTGCAATGGGTCAGACGGACGTTCCTATGATAAACATTTCTTTCACAAACAATGGGCCCGTCCCGGAAATGCTTGTGAATCTCACGGTCACGGGCAACAATACCGATGACGCTGACGTGGATGAGGTAAGACTGTCGTACGATGCCAGCGGAGACGGAACCTTCGGTCCTGGCGACGTTTTCCTCGCCCCGGGCAAAATGCTCGCATCGGGGCAGGTCACGTTTGAAAATGTGAATTTCACCATTCCGGCCAACTCCACCGAACAATTTTTCCTTACGCTAAACATTTCTTCCAACGCCACGGCGAACAATACCGTGGACCTATTCGTCGATTCGCTTGACATGGTACTTCAAAACGCCGGAGCCAATCTCCTCGCTTTGAATCCAAGTGGTAACGTTAAGATTGTAAAACCCCTGACAAAGCCTCATGTGATTTACGGGAGGGTTTATGACCTTGCCAATGCACTTTTGCCCAATGCTACGGTCACGGTGACCAACAACAGGACCGGCCAAGAACTTACGGACGTAACCGATGGCGAAGGAAGATACAACGTTGACCTTTCAGACCTAAACGAGGGCTATCTAATGACCGACGGACTGACCGTGCATGCAAAGGATGCCAATGCAACCGTTTTCGGCATCAACTACACGGGGATAACCGATTCTTTTGGTGACCAATGCAACGTGTCTCTTGAGGAAGGCCCGTGGTTATTCAACGAAACGCCTCCCAACGGTTCGGTCGTCATGGATGAAAAGGCCAACATCCAAATCGAGGCATTGGACAACGGAAGCGGCGTTGACCCAACTAGCATCATCCTTTTCGTGGAAGGAGTCAATTACACAATCGATTCATTCAACTTGAGTTATAATGGCACGCACATCTTTTTCAATGCAACCAATGCGAACCGCACGTGGACCAACGGCCAAAACGTGAACGTTTCACTCCTCTCTTGCAAAGATATTGCGGGCAATGATGCTACCCCCCTGCCTTATTCATGGAACTTCACCGTCTCCCTGGGAGTAATTAGCCTAGCACCCGAGATACACCTAAGAAAACAGGGTGCCGATATAAACATCTCATGGGAAAACGTTACCAACGCCACAAGTTATGTCATTTACCGTTCCAATGCAACAGACGGAACGGGCTTCAATTGGTCGGACGCGCTAGCCGAGGTTGGCGATTCATTTTACATTGATTTAGGCGTTTTGAATGACACCGGCAATTATTCTTATGTCGTTAAAGCCAAGACCGTCACCGGTGAAGGCCCCGCCTCCAACATTGGCTGGAAATTGGATTACAAACTTATTTATTACGGTTCCAAGCGGGGAGGCGCCCTTAATTACCTCTCGCTCCCATATTTCACGAACATCTCATCCGCTTCTGAACTCATCAACGACATCGGCCCCAACTGCACGGCCGTTTCCCGATGGAACAAGACCAGGGACCCAAACTACGGCGTGTGGGATGATAGGATATTCATACCAGGATTCGGCCAATCGGGCATGGATTTCAAAATCAGCCCGGGAGAGGGATACCTTGTTTCGGTAAACGAGAATGTCACTTACACAATAGTAGGTTCCCACGACCCCGGGGTCAGCATCAAACTCACTTACATGGACAAAAGGGGAGGTGCCCTGAATTACCTCTCCCTGCCTTATCATCTCAATCTCAGCATGGCGTCCGATGTTCTCACGGACATTGGCCCCAACTGCACGGCGGTTTCGAGATGGAACCTCGTCTCGGACCCCAATTACGGCATATGGGAAGACCGGATATTCATTCCAGGCTTTGGCCAGTCCGGAACAAATTTCCCCATAACGCCTGGAGAGGCATACCTCGTTTCGGTCAATGCGGACGTCACCTGGACGCCTCCAATCCCATCAATCTGAAAACAACAAAAGGAGAGTAGAACCCATGAATCGAACACATTCCGGAAATGGACGTCGAACAAGGTTGGTTAGCATGTTTATTGTGTTGTCTATGTTGATAGGAATGCTTGCATTCCCGCCCATGAGCCAAGGTGCTACCCCCAAGATTCTATACGGGTACGTATACGACGCACCCGATGGGGAACCGGCCAACAACGCCACGGTCCGCACGTACGCCAGGGCTAGGTCCGATGAAATCAGCGTTCCGGGAACCACTGATACAGTGGGACCCCTGGGAACCAGTGGCAACGACAACCGCTACCAGGTAAATCTAGCCAATTTCGACACGAACTGGAATGCCGGTGAAACGTTCATATTCGTCGTAGACAAGAATACAACCTCGGGCGGATACAGCACGTGTTCGGCGGTAGAACTGAACAACGACAATCCACAGCCCGTCCCCGATTGCCAGATCGAAAAAATAGGTGGCAACCAGTCGGGAGGGGGCACCCCGGGAGTCGATTTCCTTTCAGCTAACAGGTCGACCAATTACAACACCGACCTGTCCTGGCCGGCCATGAACGACACCTTTGGACAGATTTACGGATACAGAATCTACCGGAACGCTTCGACAGAACCCTGGCATGCAATTGCAAACCTATCCGGAGGAAGCGGGTCTACTTCGTTTACGGATACGACGTGCCAAGCGGGAATTTCCTACAATTATTCCATTAGCGTATTGTATCACGGTGAACAATCCAGCGTTGAGGATGCAACAACCGTCGTTGAGAGTTATTCACGTTCCTATGCCGTCGAATCCATTCCGGACACGACTTCGCCGAGCGTAAACTTGCTGGTCCCCCCCTCTACAAATAATACAATCGTGGCGGGAAACATGATGAACGTAACGGTCAATGCCGTTGATGACGGAAGGGTCTCCTCGGTCACTCTGAATTATACTGACGTAAACGGAACCTACGCTTCTGTCCCCATGACCCTTTTCCAGGGAAATGCCAGCAATGGCAACTGGACCGTTGAGATACCCACATATACGGTGGGAGTCATCGAGTATTACGTTTGGGTGGAGGACACCTTCGAAAATCAGGCCAATACGACCAACCGCACCATCCAGGTTGAACCGGGTGCGCCTTCATACTACCTCATCACTCCTGATGGGGACGCCATGACTGCCGGTACCAACAAGACCTTCAATGTGACGCTTTACGATTCATATGGGAACGTTGCCAACAACACGGCTTTCATTTTGATAAACCTCACCGGGAATTCCACTACGGGGGCATTCAATGAAACCGGCACATCGAATCCCATTGCCAATTTGACCTTTGGTCCGGGTACGAACACAGCCCAGTTCGATTATTATGACAACACAACGGGAATGTGGGCCGTAATCGGGTCGAACAACGCTTCACTCTCAGACGACATCGCCAACGTCACCGTCGTCGCAGGAGACCTTTCCTATTACCTTTTCAATTTCAACAACACTTCGCCGACATCCACCCAAAGCGTTCTCGTGACTATTACTGCCAAGGACGTATTCAACAATACGATAGAGACCTATAATGGAGTGGACCTGCTCACGCAGGACGCCGTAACGGCAAATCCCTCCTGGGGGCCCGATTTCACCGACAACGGCGACGGAACGGCCAACGCGCCCTTTGCCAACGGCATCTCCACGGGAACGATATCATATGATATTTCTGACGAACCTGTCAACCTGACCGTGACAAACACGACTTCTATCGTAAGTTCAATAGACGGCCCGATAACCTGGCAGGTGGGGGAACTAGACCACTTCTTCATTTCGGTAAATGAAACCTCTCCGACGGCTGGAATGGGTGTCAACCTGACTATCATTGCCAAAGACGCTGGGAACAATACCATCCTAAACTGGTCTGGTGACGCTGACCTGACCAATGCAGGGGCTTCGGGCACACCGATGTGGTACGGGACCAACGTGACCGACCAGGGAGACGGAACGGCGTTCCTTGCCGGGGACGCATGGACCAACGGAACTGCGTACATTAACATCAATTACACAATCAGCGAAGAGGCTGTCACACCTTGGATTACCGACACAGGAACCGGCGTCGCCGATGCGGGCCCAGCGATAACGTGGCAGGACGCATCCTTCACCCATTTCATTGTGCAGGAATCCACTACGTATCTGGAAGTTTGGACCGAGGTCACATTCACCTTGACCGCCAAGGATCAGTACGAAAACACCTTGGAAGGATACTCCAATTTGATAGAAATCACATCCAATGCATCCGGTGTTCTTGCATATTCGGGTCCGGACATTACCGATGACGGCGATGGAACGGGCTGGGTCAATCTTGCTTGCTGGTCCAACGGCGTTGCTCAATTCAATGCGACTTACGACGTGCCTTACGAAGCGGTAAACGTCTCCCTTTCGGAATTCCCCTCTGGCTACGCGGCTGTTTCAGATGGAATTACTTGGCATCCCGGTCCTCTTGACGGATATTACGTTGAAGTATCGGATGAAAACCCCGTCGCCGGAGAGAATGCGACCCTGCTGGTGGAAGCCAAGGACCAGTACAACAATACGATACTGAACTATACGGGCCCCGACGACCTTACGCAAAACGCTGTCACGGGAACGCCGATTTGGTCAGGAACGGGCATCACGGACAACGGTGACGGAACCGGTTCAGTCGATTCTTCTGCTTGGGCCAACGGAACGTGCAACGTGAACATCTCATACACCGTCGCTTACGAGCCCGTGGTCTGCACGATTCAAAACGCAACCTCGACGGCTAACTCCTCACCTATTACGTGGGGTCCCGCGGGACTCGACCATTACTACCTCTCATCCAATGTAACGACGGAAACGGCCGGTATAGGCATTGAAATAAGCGTCACGGCCATGGACATTTACGACAACGTCATTTTGAATCACAACGGGACGGCGAACATTTTCACGGATGCGGTGAATGACGTGCCCTCTTATTGGGGAACGGGTGTTACCGACTTGATGAACGGCAATGCCACGCTTGGCTCTACTGCTTGGAATGACGGCGTTTCATACTTCTCAATTAATTATACATACGCAGGCGAGGGAATTACCGTAACAGTCGATAATGAAACGGCAAACGTGACGGACGTCTACGGCCCCCTTAATTGGACTCCAGGGACCTTGGCGGAATACCTTGTCTCAGTGACGGACAACTCACCCGTAGCTGGAACCCCCACCATCGTAAATCTCACGGCCGTGGACCAGTTCGGCAACCTTATACCAACCTTTGCCGGATGGACGGAGATAACCCAAACGGGAGCCATAAGCGACCTGCCCGAATATGTCGGTGAGAACCTCACAGATGATGGAGACGGCACGGGCTGGGTTAAGCCCAATAGATGGGCTGCAGGTTACGCTGATTTCCTTGTCAATTACGATTATGCCGGAGAAGAGGTATTCTTCACCGTCACCAACGCCTCCAATTCGGTTTCCAACACAACCGAAGGAATAAATTGGACCGCCGACCAGGTCGACCGGATTGTCATCGAGGATTTGGCAGGAACGGAGGTGGGCGACCTGGCTCTTACCACGGACGACGATTCCACAATGGTCTATGCACGGGGATACGATTCCCTGGGCAACCTCGTGGGAGACGTCATGGTGAACTGGGGCGTTACCGGAGGCATCGGTTCTGCAAGTCCCACCTTTGGCACATCCACGACGCTTGAAATGACATCACCAGGTTCAGGCGTGACCGTGGCTTATCTCGTAATCGGCAACGAAACGTACGCCGACGTCACGGGCACCATTAACGTCACAGTGGGGCAGATTGATTCCCTGGTCGTATCGCCCAGTCAAGCTACCCTGGTGAATGGTACTTCATACGACTTTGAAGCACGGGGCTACGACGCCGATGGCAACCGGGTGCCCATCAATCCCGATTGGAATCTCAGTTCCTCCCTTGGTGCATTGAGCAACGCCACGGGCAATTTCACAACCTTCACCGCGGGCCTTGTGGGTTCCGTATTCCTGAATGCCACTTACGACAATGTAACGGGTTCGGCGGACATTCAAGTCATTACCGGAGAAGGAGCGACCATCGAATTGATTGGCGGGAACTATCAGAATCTCACCGTGGATTCGACCTCGCTGCCCTTGGTTGTCAGTGTTCTTGACGACCAGAACAACACCGTCGAGAACATGGAGGTCGTCTGGAAGATATCCGGCACGCCTTCGGGAAGCACCATGGATTACCTTTCCTTCAATACCAGCATTACTGATTCGACGGGTCTGGCCCAGACCGAGATTCACGTGGGAGAGAAAGTTGGCGCTTACTTTGTCGAATGTCACGTTCCCGGATTGAGTGGATCCCCCGTTACCTTCCAGGTCAACGCCAGCCAGGGACCGCTCTTTGAAATCGTCATAACGGGCGATTCAGACATAAATATAGGGGGTTACACCAACCTCACAGCATCCGGATATGATGAATTTGGCAATCCCGTAATCCTTGCTGGTCCTGCGTGGAACACCACGGGAGGGACCATTGCACCTTGGGACAATTACTGCAACTTCACGGCTGGTCATGCAGGAGAGTACAACGTCACAGCCAACGAAACCGGAATTTTGTCGGTATTTGTGGTTACGGTAACCGACGTAGTGGCCCCGACTGCTGCCCTTTCGCCCGACATCCCCTCTCCCCAAGGAATGGGTACGACGGTGAATTTCTCCGCGGCGGCTTCCACAGATGATGATGCCGTCTCAACGTTTGTATTCTACATTGACGGCCTTGTGGTCAAGAGCGGAATTGAGGATTATTTTGCCGTGAATTTCACCCAGTTTGGCGATTACAACGTTTCCGTCACCGTTTACGACCCATCAGGTCATTCCGATTCAACTTACGTTGCATACCACATCAATGACACCGAAAATCCCGTGGCTGAAGCAGGGGCCGACGTAGACATAGACCAGTATCAAACCGTATACTTTGACGGAAGGGCATCCACCGACAACGACGGGATAATGAATTATACGTGGTATCTCACATACAATGGAACGGACTTGGAGTTCTACGGTTCCATGTTCGAATTCACATTCAACATTAGCGGTTGGTATTTAGTGGTCCTAAATGTCACGGACAATTCCGGCAATTGGGACCATGATGACAAGCATGTGACGGTTACTGCCGTTGACCATGAAATGCCTGTTGCAGATGCAGGGGCCGACATATCGATTGCCCAGGGAGAGACGGCACAATTCAACGGAACAAATTCAACGGATAACTTTGGAATCGCTACTTTCGAATGGACCTTCATGTACAACGGTTCAGTCGTAACGCTGGTCACCGGAACCCCCACATTTGATTTCTACACGGCAGGTTCATATTACGTGACGCTTACGGTCACGGATTTCTTTGGTAACATGGACACCGATATGATGTACGTGAACGTGTCCGATGCGGAAGCACCGGTGGCCGACGCTGGCGTGGACCAGTCTGGCAATATCGGTATGAACGTTCAGTTCTCCGGACTCGGTTCCACGGACAATACGGGAATCGTAAATTACACGTGGAACTTCACTTATAACGGAACGGACGTCATCCTTTACGGGCCCACGAACAACTTTACATTCAACATCGACGGGTCCTACACCGTCTTACTAAACGTGACCGATGCTCAAGGGAACTGGGACACGGATGAAATGCAGGTGACCGTGAATTTCGTCGATGCGGAACCACCCGTTGCAGACGCTGGACCGGACATCACGGCTGCCCAGGGCGACACGGTGCAGTTCAACGGAACCAATTCCACGGACAATCTTGGCATTGCAACATTTGAATGGACCTTCGTCTATAACGGAACAACCGTCACCCTTTTCACGGTCACGCCTACATTTGATTTCCACATCGCCGGTTCTTACCTAGTGATGCTTACCGTAGAGGATTCCAATGGATATTCCGACACCGACACGATGTACGTGAATGTATCTGATGCAGAAGACCCCGTTGCCGATGCCGGTCCTGACGAAACCATCGGATTGAACTCAACCTTCACCTTCGATGCCTTCAGGAGCACCGACAATGTGGGAATAGTAAATTATTCATGGAACTTTGTCTACAACGGCACGAACATCACCCTTTATGGCGAATCCCCCACATTCAGATTCGAAATCACCGGCGTTTATTCGATATTCCTCAACGTAACCGACGGTGCTGGAAACTGGGATGTTGACCAGAAGCAGATTACGGTAACATCCACGGACACGGAACCCCCCGTTGCCAATGCCGGTTCGGACATCCTAATCACTCAGGGTGAAGTTGCCAATTTCAACGGTTCGGCTTCCATGGACAACATCGGCATCGTTGAGTACAGATGGTCCTTCATCTACGACGGGAACCTCGTGGAACTTGCCGGGGTCAATCCGGCCCACACGTTCGACATTGCAGGTTCCTACCAAGTAACTTTGACGGCATGGGACGCCGAGAGGTATTCCGATGCAGATACGATGTACGTGAATGTTACTGACACAACCGCCCCGAATGCAGATGCCGGTTCCGACCAGAATGTCGACCAGCATGTGACCGTCACTTTCGACGGGACCGGTTCCTGGGACAATGTCGGGATTGCCAACTACACCTGGACCTTTGCATACAACGCCACCGTCCAGACGCTTTACGGCGTTGGACCGTCATTCAACTTTACCCAACCGGGTTACTTTGCGGTAACACTAACGGTGACCGATGCTGCAGGTAATTCCGATGCCGACGTTGTGAACATTACCGTTAACGACATCACGGACCCCGTTGCCGCATTGGTTGGAGCACCTGCTTCGCCGGTTGACCAGGGAACGCTTGTGAATTTCACCTCTGATGGTTCGACGGACAACCATGATGCGTTGGCAGACTTGACCTTTGAATTCTTCATAAACGGCGCATCCCAGGGAGCAGCATCTTCCGTTTGGTGGTTCGAACACACGTTCAACGATGCCGGAAACTTCAACGTGTCCG
>CAZPOY010000031.1:0-16517 GCA_964588345.1 uncultured Thermoplasmata archaeon | reverse complement strand
CCTTCCTTGATGACGGTCTTCGATTTCTTTATGACCACCTTGCCCTTCTCAATGGCCGCAGGTATCCCGGCTTTGCCAAAATCACCTACGATGGGACCCGGTTTGAAGGGGGTTTCCCCTTTTTTGACAACGATGTCGTGGGGGGCCTTTTCACCGCCCTTGGCTGGGGCCTTGGTCTTGGTTTTCTCCATCTGCTTGAAGAGAAGAAACGGATTTAGGTCAGTGGCAACGACGCCTGCCTGCCCCTTGAGGTATTCATTGAGCTTTTCGATGTTCTCCCGTTCTTCCGAAAGACGTTCGAATGCAATGTTCATAAGATTGATTTTGGCGACCTTGAGCTTTCCCGCCTCGTGAAGTTTTTTCCTCATCTTTTGTATCTGGGGGCCAGGTATGCCTCCCGTATCGACGATGGCGACGACGGGGTGTTCCTTTATCATGTCCACAAGTTCCTGGACCTGATTGTGTTTCCAAACGGCAGGTTCCGTCATGGACCCACCTCCAATTGCTCCGATGGCCCCATGGTCGTTTTAACGTATGCGGACTTGATGTTGAGCATGCCTCTTTCAAGGCGTCCTGCCACACGCTTGATGATGGTATCTATGTTCTCAGCGATGTCATCGGGGTCCATCTTCCTGGTGCCAACCGGTACGTGAAATGTCATTTTGTCTTTGCTTCGCACCCTGACGCTGTTCTTGAGATTGTTCACGATGGGTTCGGGGTCCCCTCCCGGCGGCATGGGTTTTGGCATTTTGCCTCGGGGGCCCAACACGACACCCAAATAACGTCCTATGGTGGGCATCATTGGGGCTTCGGCAATGAAAAAGTCGTGTTCGTTGGCTATGGTTCTTGCCTTTCTCTTGTCATCACCCAGGTCTTCGAGTTCTTCAGGTTGAATAAGGGTGTCGGCGACGTTCTTCGCTTTCATGGCGAGTTCGCCACTGCCAAAGATGGCCACTTTTTGGACCTTCCCCCTGCCACGGGGCAAAATAATCTCTTCGTCAATTCTATTCTTGGGTATGGACAAATCCACATCCTTAAGGTTTATGGCCAGTTCGACGCTTTCGTTAAAATTCCTATCCTTGCTGTTATCAAGCGCCTTCTTGACGGTCTTTATTGTTTCTTCCTTTGCCATTCATCTCCCTCCTGTAGTAAAGCGGGGTGTTCCCCTCCTACATGGTGGGTTTAACTTAGGTCGTCGTCATATTTGCCCTGATTAATAAGTCTTTGCATTTTCTTGGGAGAGTGACCTTCGATGGTCACCCCCATGGAAACGCAGGTGCCGGATATCTCCAATGCCATGGCTTTCATGTCGTTGCCCAAGGTTGCGTCTTGCTTCATTTCTGCAATTTTTTTCAACTGGTCGATGGTCATGTCGGCAACGAAATCGGTGCTCGGTTCCGACGAACCCTTTTCGATGCCCAATTCCTTCATGATAAGTGCCGAAGCGGGGGGTGTTCCCACGGTGATTTCGTACTCCTTGGTCTTGGGGTCGATCTCCAGTTTCACCGGGACCTTCATGCCATCAAAGGCCTTGGTCTTCTTGTTGATGTCACCTACGACCTGGCCTATGTTGACCCCCATGGGCCCAAGTGCGGGTCCCAAAGGTGGTCCAGCCGTGGCTTTGCCTCCGTCTACGAGTAGTTCGATGGTCTCAGTCATTGTTGCTCACCTTGTTCTTCTCTTTTTCGATCACCCTTACGCTGTCCCCTCGAACGGTGACCGGTATGGGCACCATGGCTTCGAAGAGTTCGACGGTGATCTCTTCTTTATCTTCATTGATGCTTTGAACCCTTGCCTTTTCGCCTTTGAAGGGTCCTGCAACGAGTTCAACGATGTCGCCTTCGACGATGCCTGAAACGATGGCTTTTGGCGTGAGATACTTCTCAATTTCTTCGAAAGACATCTCGCCCTCGACGATACCTTTTGCTCGCCTGATGGACTTGATTATGTCTTTAAGGCGGTCGCTCTTCATCGATTCGATGATGATGTAACCCCGGAGCGGATGGGGATTTAGTATTGAAGAGAGTTCAACGTTCTTCTCTTCGGCGCGCTTCCAAAGAGAAGTGCTCACGTTCCTTTCCTGTCCTATCTGGGTTTTGACTGCCATGAACGCCTGCCGGGTCTGCGTGGTCAAGCTGAGATTGTCCTGGATTCCCGGATTATCCTGTGAAGATGCATAGACGAAGAGCGTCATGGCATCGCCGTATTTGGCTCCAGAAGGTGCGGTGACGTGGTATTCAATGGTCTTGCGGGAATTTCCCTTTACGACAATGTTCCTTAGGGTGTGATTGTTGAGAGCCGTATTTTCCCATTTCATCCGTCCTTCGCTCCACAGTTCGACGTGCCATTCGATGCGTTCTTTCCCCTCTTCCTGCTTGGGGTAATAAATGTCGACCTTTACTTCGAAATTGCCTTCCGTCGTGGACGTATTCACGATGTCTAGCTTGTAAACCGTGGTTTCGCTGCTTGGAATGGTCCGGTTTTGCCCCCCTTCACATTCGAGCTTTAGTCCCGGAAGGTATCGTTCCTTCTTTGCTTCCTCTTCCTTGGGTTTGGGCTGGGGTTTCTCTCCTTCATCAAAAAGTATCATGCTGACATCACCTTAGAATAGTGCGAATAGTTTGGGTATTTGGAGCCAGAGTAAGTATATCATGAAACCAACAGCCCCCATTATGAGCAAGCCAATGGACGTTATCTGACAGGTCTTTATGAATTCCTCGTTGGATGGTTTTCTGGCCATCTTGAGAACCCGGGCGTATTTCCCGCTTCCTATGCCTTTAATCTTCTCGTCGACCTTGCGCTGGGTCTTTTGGGTTTTGTCCATCCAGTTCATGTTATCACTGTCAGTTTACGACCTCGATATCCTCTGGCGCCCTCTTGGGTCCGCCGTGAATATGGGGCGATTTCACCCCGGTGATGACAACCATCACTTTCAAAGTGTTTTGAAGCGACGGGTCCACCTTGGCTCCCCAGATTATCCTAGCGTCCTTGCTAATCCTGTCCTGTACGAGTTCAGCGGCTTTTTCGGCCTCGCTCACGGTCATGTCGTTGCCGCCGGTAACATTGATAAGAGCACCGTTGGCTTCTGAAATGTCCACGTTGATGAGCGGGGAATTGAGTGCTTCGTCCACGGCCTCCTCGGCCCTGTTCTCGCTGTCCGATTCACCCATGCCTATCATGGCAACGCCTGCGCCCTGCATGATGGTCTTGAGGTCATTGAAATCCAGATTGACCAGTCCCGGCTTGGTGATTATCTCGGTTATGCCCTTGATGGAGCGCATGAGAACCTCGTCGGCGACTTTGAATGCCTGGTTAATTGGCAGACGCGGAACGAGTTCCACAAGTTTGTCGTTGGGAATTACGACAACGGTGTCGGCAACGGCCCTGAGTTTCTTGAGACCCCTTTCGGCATTCTCCATCCTACTGCGGCCTTCCGCTTTGAAAGGTGAAGTGCATATGGCGATGGTGAGAGCGCCTGCCTCTTTTGCATACTGAGCAACGACAGGGGCGGAACCTGTACCGGTCCCTCCTCCAAGGCCACAGGTGACGAACACGATGTCGGAACCTTCGAGCAATACCTTGAGTTCTTCTTCATTCTCCTTGGCTGCCTGCTCGCCAATCTGTGGCTGAGCGCCTGCGCCTAGTCCTCTGGTCGTTCTCCTTCCCAGAAGTATCTTTCTGGGTGAATGAACGGTCAAAAGATGCTGGGCATCCGTGTTGGCTGCGTAGAGTTCCGCACCAACGACGCCGGTTTCCACCAGGCGACCGATGGTGTTGCACCCTCCGCCTCCGCATCCAATTATCTTTATGTTGGTCTTGAGCCCTTGGAGTATCCTTTCCAATTCTTCGTCGTCCGCAGAAATGGATCCTTTCGGTTGATTTCCCTCCGGTGGGGCTGATTTCGTTTTTGCTAGTGCCTCTTCTACGATGGAACGCATTGACATAGCCTCCAATAATCGAGGTGTGAATTAACCTGGCAAAACCGTACAGGATATAAAAGGTTTTCCTACTGAACCAAGTCCATGGCGACCTTTTTCGATTCCTTGCCCATGATGTGGGGCGATTTAACGCCGGTCAAAACGACCATGACCTTTAGGACGTGCTCGAGTTCCGGGTCCACTGATGCCCCCCATATTATCTTGGCGTCCTTGTGCACCATTCCTTGGAGTTCTTCGGCAACCATTTCGGCTTCGGATATCGTCATGTCGTTTCCGCCTACGACGTTTACAAGAACGCCGGTGGCTTCGGATATGTCGACATCGAGCAAGGGTGAATTGACGGCTTCCTCCAATGCTTCAAGGGCCCGCTGTTCTCCTACGGCCTGGGACTGCCCCATCCCTACCATGGCAACGCCAGCGCCCTTCATGACCGACTTAAGGTCGTTGAAATCGAGATTCACGAGTCCTGGGCGCGTTATTATCTCAGTTACACCTTTTATGGACCTCACAAGTAGTTCGTCCGCCACCTTAAATGCCTGATTTATGGGAAGCCGGGGAACGAGTTCTATCAACTTGTCGTTTGGGATTGTGATGACCGTATCGGCCTTGTTCTTGAGGTTCCGCAATCCATATTCAGCATTCTTCATGCGTGATTTGCCTTCGCCCTTGAAAGGTAGGGTAGTGAAAATTATGGTGAGTGCCCCTTCCTCCTTGGCGATTTCTGAGACGACGGAAGCGGCCCCGGTTCCCGTTCCCCCGCCCATTCCACATGTTATCATTGCGATGTCCGTTCCTTTGAGAAGTTTTCTTAGTTCGTCCTGGGCTTCCCTGGCTGATTCTTCTCCCACTTCGGGGCGGGCGCCTGCACCCAGTCCCTTCGTCTTTCTCCTTCCCAGGAGAATCTTGCGTGGAGCCCGGGTCATGAGCAGGTGCTGGGCATCGGTGTTGGCGGCGATGGTTTCGGCCCCTTTTACTCCTTCTTCGACCATGCGGGACACGGTATTGCATCCGGCACCGCCTAGACCTATTATCTTTATGTTGGTCTTGAGCCCCTCCAGCATCTGCCGGAGTTCTGCATCAACATCTGATGTTTCTTCTGATTTTGCGGGTTTCTTGTCATCAACTTTTGACAATGCCTCTTCGACGATGGACCTCAAATCTTCACCTCTGAATGATAATCTTTCAGTGGTTGGAGGTCATAAAAACCTTTTGTAAAACATCAGTAGATTTCGCATTCCCAGACCGCGTCAGATGAAAGGTGTATCCAGTACCCTTCTCCCGGATTCATGTAATTGGAAGCATCCATCTGGATGAGCTTGTACTCAGAAAAATAGTCGTATTCGAACACGGCATCCCAGGGAAGTCCCGCCAAGGCCGCCTCAACGCTTTTTCCGCTGTAATATGGGTAACCGACAAGGTTCCACCCCTTTTTCAATTGAATGGATACGTTATGGGGAGGGAGGCCGTGGTTGCAAAACCTCAGCGATGTCTTGTTGCATTTTATCCAAAATGCCGTTGAAAGGTCGATTTTTGTAAGGGAATTCAACCACGGTGGTCCATTCTCATGGAAAAAGGACCAGTTCTCCGTTTGAGCGCTATAGGTCTGAACCTCCTGCCAATCCCCTTCCAAACGCTGAAGCATTCTCCTAACCGAATAATCATCGGAAACGTAGTTGTTGCTGACAAGGGTCCACCCATTGTAAAGATTGTTGCTGGTCTTACCCATGATGAGTATGTTCTCATCCGTATTGCCAGCTTTGTCCACGGCCCTTACCGAATAAAATTTCGAACCGAGGGTTATGGCAGCATTCACATCTACGTAGTATGATTCATTTGTAGTGGCACTGACCGTCCCGTAATCGAAATCGCCGCATGTGGTTGAGGTGTATATGTTGAAATGGTCTATATCCGGGTCATCTTCAACGGTCCAAGAGATATTCACGTCGTTGTCCTCGGCGGAGATGTTCATTCCCTGGATGGTCGGAGGTGGCGTGCTGTCAACGGTGAAATTCCAGGTGAAGTCAAGCGGATTGCCGTATGTGTCCTTGGCAGTTATCCTTATGGTATTGTGGCTGTCATTCCCGTAGTTTTTGGGTCCGGTAAATACGTTCCAGCCCCATAGAACGTCGGAATGGTCGAATGCTGTTTCCACTCCATTGACGTATAAATGAATGGACGAATGATTCAAGCCGTTGGGGTCGGTTACCTGGAGAGATATGTTAACGGGATTCAGTTGGAAAGACCCGGGATTCGGTTCTTTGAATGAATGGCTGGGCCCACGAACGTCGGTGGAGTTGATGCCCGCATCATCCGCGATGGCCCCCATTACTGCTTTGGTAACAAGAGAGGCATAGGTGGTATTGAGGTTGTCAAGAGTGTCATTGACAGAGTGGTAATACGGGTAATCTGGGTCAATTTTTTCAATGACTAGTACGGCATCATAGTACCGGTTCCAGAATGGGTGATGGTCGCTTACGGAATGGGAAATGCCTCTGAGATGGGCCAGTACGTTGAGCCCGAGTTCGTAATCGTTATTGGCTTTTCTGATGCTGTCCAGCATCCATGTCGAGTTCACGCCCTCTATCTCGGATTCATTGGTGTAAGCCACCGAGAGATTCGTGTCATTCCCGTTATAGGCCACCATGTCGAGATTGTATGCCCCGGTCACGTTCTCTCCCTTCTCCCAAAGGTCCATCGTATAGTATTTGCTTCCGTAAAGGCCGACCTCTTCGGCGTTGAAGGTGATGAACCGTATTGTTGCATTCCACTGGTATTGGGCCATTATCTCCGCCATCAAGAGCACAGCCGCCGTTCCGCTGCCATTGTCATTGGCACCCGGAGCAAGGGTCATCTTTTCAGGCGATATCGAATCGAAGTGCCCACAGGCGATGTAAACGTCGTTGTTGGCCGTATGGGTTCCCGGGAGGGTGCCGATGACGTTGTACAACTTCTCCCCCACCCATTCGAATTCAAAAAGTTCCGTTTGAAGTTCCACCCTTGAAAAACGTTCGCGGATGTATTCCGTGGCCAGAGAGTTGTTATCAGCCAGACAGTATCGCGTCTCAAAGTTTTGAAGGTCAAGGATGGTGCTGTTCAACGCATCCGGCGTAACTTTGTCCAGCATTTCAGGCGTAGACGAAAAATCCCAAAGAGCATCAACTTCTTCACGGGCACTTGATTCTGCAGTCGGGCCCAGAACGGGAAAAATGAGTAAGAAGACAACTAACGTCGCCCACGCATCATTCATGTTTGCTAAAATGGTCCGGGGGATATTTAGGTTTTGTCACTATAGGCGCCCTGGGCTTGAAATTTCATTTAGAACCCAAACTTCAAACATCAAGTTTAGGTTACACTCTACTTTGACGAATAATATGTTTTATTGTCAAAGTCTCGTTACAACCCAAGCATCAAGTTTAGGTTACACTCTACTTTGACGAATAATATAATTTAATTATCAAAGTCGCGTTAGAACCAGTCCGACAGGTTCTTTTGATGCGTTTTCATCTCCTTGGCAATGTCTTTTAAATGGGGGACGACCCTTTCCTTGGAAAAATCGCGTTCTTCGACGAGGAATTCTTCTGCCTTTTTGATGTCCGCTGACCCAAAAGAGATTTCATAATTGTCGGTGACTGTCGGTTCCAGAAAGATGTTCCGGAGTTCTTCCAGGTTTGGAATTTCTATGTCCTTGTCTATGTCTTCGATGCGTCCGTGTTCTTTTATCAACTTGAGTCCGGTCTTGGCTCCTATGCCCTTGACGCCAGCGTTAAAGTCCGTACCAACCAGGATGGCTACGTCGACCAACTCCTCCCTACTAAGGCCCAGTTGTAACAGCGTTTTTTCCACCGTTAGCATCTCAACATTGACAGTCTTCCAACCGCCACGGGTCCTTCTTCTTCCGCTGAAGCCAAGGTTCCTAACAAGCCGAGTTGAACCAAAAAGAAGGCAGTCGAAATCCTGGCTGCCGGTGGCCCAGGCGTCTCCTTTTTTGCACATATGAGATGCCTGTGCTTCTCCATCATGTGGTGCATCAACGTGCGGAATGCCGAGAATGTCGAGAAAACTCTTTGCCTCATCCACCATTTTGCCCGTAAGCCGGGAGGACTGTCTGGCCTTTTTGGCTGCTTTCTCTATGTCCCCCTCTTCCAAGGCTTCCTTCCATTCTTTTTTGGCCTTCTTCCTAATTTTGCGCCTTTCATTCACGGTCTCCTTTTTCAATTCGAGGATTTCGCCATCAAAAACATATATCGGCTTTATCCCCTCTTTTATCAGGTTGGAATTCCTTGTGAGGAGGCCTTGCAGGTGGGAAGTGATGTTGCCACGGGAATCCTTTAGAGGAGTTCCGTCCCTCTGCCGTATGCTCGATACGAATTGATAGAGAACGTTGTATGCGTCAATGGCCACGGTCTTTCCGTTTAGCTTGTCGATGTCTATCGTTTCAGCTTCCACAATGTCCGAAAGGTCCACGCCCAAGGTCATTCCTCCAGGGAAGCAAGGAGATGTTCCACGTTCTCCTTTACCGTTGCCCTGTGGTTGAAAACCCCGCTTCCAGAAACGACCACGTCGGCCCCGGCTTCTACCACCTTCTTAATGTTGTGGCTCTTGATGCCTCCGTCTACCTGAATCAGATAATCATATCCCTTTTCTTCCCGAATTTTTCTGACCATCTCGATCTTGCCCATTACCCGTTCATTGAAGGATTGCCCGCCAAAGCCCGGTTGCACGGACATCAAGAGAATGAGGTCCAGTTCGCTGAGCAGCTTTTCATCATCGGGAACGGGGGTATCGGGATTGAGGGCCATGCCGCATTTCTTTCCCGTTTCTCCAACGACCCTAACGGCGAGTTCCGGAGAATCCACAGATTCGACGTGAAACGTGACGTAATCAGCTCCCGCCTCGGCGAAGTTGCCGGCGTATTGGCTAAAATTTTCTATCATGAGATGGGCGTCAAAGACCAAGGAACTTCTTTTCCTAAGGGATGCTACAAGGTCATGTCCGAAGGTAATGTTGGGAACGAAATGACCGTCCATGATGTCCAGGTGAAGCCACTGGCAACCGGCCTTTTCCGCTTCTTCCACTTCCTTTCCCAGGTTGCTAAAATCCGCCGTGAGTATTGATGGAGCGATTATGACCATGATTCCCCATCTAAATTCGGTTATAATATATTTTACCAATGACAAAACCCTGCTTTCATCATTCTTTTGAGGAAGGATTTATTTACCCTGTCCATCTTATCACCGTAGATGGGATGCCGATGGCAAAATCCATAGCACAAGAGCTTGCGAAAAAGCAGAAGGAGATTTCCGTATCGGAGTTTTTCGAAAAGAACAAACACATTCTGGGATTTGGTAGTTCAACAAGAGCCATTCTAACGTCTGTGAAAGAAGCGGTGGACAATTCACTAGATGCTTGCGAGGAAGCCGGGATTCTTCCCGAGGTGCATGTGACCATAGACGAATTGGAGAACGAAGAGTTCGAGATAACGGTAGAGGACAACGGTCCGGGAATAGTCAAGAAGCAGATTCCCAACGTTTTTGGCAAGCTTCTCTACGGGTCCCGCTTCCATGCCATACGGCAATCAAGGGGACAACAGGGCATCGGCATCAGCGCAGTCGTTCTTTACGGGCAACTCACAACGGGAAGGCCCACCCTCATCCATTCCAAAACGTCCGATGATGACGTTGCGGCTAAAGTATCGCTAATGATCAACACGAAAAAGAACAAGCCGGAAGTGGTGGATTCGGATTTCGTTCCCTGGGAAAAGGAACACGGCACCAAGGTGAAATACACCATCAAGGGCCGATACGTGAGAAGTCACGCTTCCGTCGAAGAATATCTCAAAGGAACGGCCATAGTCAATCCCCATGCTAGCATTTTTTTCAAGGGCCCCGACAACGTCGTCCTGGATTTTGAGAGGGTGACGGTGCAACCTCCTCCGGCGTGCAACGAGATAAAACCGCATCCCCGCGGTCTCGAATTGGGCCAGCTCATGGCCATGGCCAAACATACCAAGTCGAGGCGCATCAAGTCGTTCCTCAACACTGAATTTTCCCGGATAAGCTACCGGGTGGCCGATGACATACTGGAAAAAGCCGATGTGCCGGAGAACCGTTCCCCGAAATATCTCAAGCTGGAAGAAGCAAAGGCCATACTCAAGGCCATCGATGAAGTCAAGATAATGTCCCCGCCAACGGATTGTCTAAGCCCCATCGGCGAAGTGCTCATCAAAAAGGGCCTCAAGAATGTTCTTGGCGACATGAAACCGGATTATTACGTCCCACCCGTGACCCGCAGTCCCGAAGTTTATCAGGGCAACCCCTTCCAGGCGGAAGTCGGCATGGTTTTTGGCGGGGACCTACCCAAGGACGGACAGGTGGAGATACTGAGGTTTGCCAATCGGGTCCCCCTTCTCTACCAGCAGGGTTCCGACGTCATGACCAAAGCTCTTTCCGACATCGATTGGCGACGATATGGCTTGGAACAGCGGGGCGGCAAGGGCATACCCTATGGTCCGGCGGTGATATTGATACACGTCGCATCAACCAAGATTCCATTCACTTCCGAAGCCAAGGAGGCCGTGGCTGACATCGAGACCATAAAGAACGAGGTGATCCTCGCCCTTAGGGACGTAGGCCGGAAGACCCGGAGCCATCTCAACAAAAAGAAGAAAAAGAAGAAGGCCAAGGCGAAGTTCGACTTGATAAGCAGGGTCCTTCCCGAGATAGCCAAAAAGAGTGCCGACATGTTGGATAAGCCCGTACCGAACCTTGACAAGACCATCACCAAGATAATGGGCGTCGTTTGGATAGACGACAAAATCGAGTACGACAAGGATACGGCCATCATGACGGTGGCCATTCAGAATTTCACAACCCGGTCCAAGACTTTTGACCTGAATGCCATTCTACCCGCCGAGAAGATAGACATCGAAGGGTCTAAAGACCCACCCGACAAGATTTTGACATCAAAAAAAGCCGCATGGAAAATTAAGAAGCTCGGTTCGGCCAAGACGGAGATAATCGAAGTGAAATTCAAGGGCGTGGACAAGGATGAATACGATGAGAACGACTTTTTCGTGGACGGCGTCAATCCAACCATCGTTCTTGGAGCAGAACCGCTGCCAGGTGACTGGAACCTTGACATTGACCCCAAGAATGTGAAGACCATCAAGAGAAGTTCATCGGGGAAAAAGAAGAAAGGTGAATCGCCCAAGAAGGCAAAAGCCAAGAAGACCAAGACGAAGGCCGAAGAAGTAGTGGAAGAGGCTGAAGGCCCCGGAGGCCAGCGCAAACTCATAGATTTTGGAGGTGATTAAGTGGCGACAAAGAAAGAACAGATGGACACCTTAAAGGCATTGGAGGAGATAGCCGAAGAGATTTACGAACAGCTCGACGAAGGCGAGATCCCTAAGATGACGCTACCATCCAGGACCAAGAGCAACATTCATTTCAACAACAAGCTGGGCGTTTGGAAATACGGCAAGAGGAAGACGACGAGGACGGCCAAGACCCTTGACGGGGCCTACATGCTCCTGAGGACGATGTACATGTCCGAATTCATTCGGAACATGATAAAGGAGGAAAAATCCTCAACTTTGAGAGAGATGTACTACATCTCCGAGGGATGGGAGGAAGGGAAGTTCTCGTCCCAGGACGAATCGAACCGGCTCGCCGAAGACCTGGAGATAATCTCACGGCAGATGCGCGAATCCCTAAAGCTCAGGCCCGAGGAGGACGGTGCGCGACTAATGGGTAACCTCACCATCGAAGAGACCAACAGGAAAGGGGTCAAGAAGAAAATTAACTGTAGGGATGATGTCGGGGATTCAGGATATGGCATTCCCCACAACGTCGAAAAAGACAAGGTGCGGTTCATCAACCATGACGTGGATTTCGTCATTGCCATCGAGACGGGCGGTATGTTCGACCGGCTCGTTGAGAACGGCTTCGATGAAGACTCCCGGGCATTGCTTCTTCATCTGAAGGGACAGCCGGCCAGAAGCACCCGCCGCATAATCAAGCGCATCAACGACGAACTTGAGGTGCCCATCGTGGTATTCACCGACGGTGACCCCTGGTCATTTAGAATATTTTCTTCGGTCGCCTATGGGGCCATCAAAACGGCTTTCATCTCTGAGTATCTAGCCACACCGTCGGCCATGTACTGCGGCATCACGGCAACGGACATTCTCAATTATGACCTGCCCACGGATAAGCTCAATGACCAGGACGTCAAAGCCCTGAAGTCGGAACTAACCGACCCCCGCTTCAAAGACCGTTTCTGGAAAGACGAGATTGAACTCATGCTGAAGATAAAAAAGAAGGCGGAACAGCAGGCCTTGGCCAAATACGGTCTTGATTTCGTGACCAACACGTACTTGCCTGAAAAGCTCCAGGAGATAGGAGTAATCTCTTAACCCCAACCTCCCGCACACAACCGCAAAGTGGCACGATTACACTCATCGTCGTAGTCAATTTCACTCATTGCCGAAGTATTTATCAAAAAATATTTATAGCGGGAAAATGACTGTTAGATAATGCGGGAGAATGGTCATTACGCTGAATACGATTTTTTCAGGCGTGAACCGGCGCGCCCCAAGAAAGTATGGATTGAAACGCCAACCCGCGTATCCCTCATCAAGGAAGGACTCGAAGTGGCTGGGAGCATGAACAACCTCGGGAGAATGCTCGGCTACCGTTCCCGAAGGCACCCCGGCTGGTCCGTAAGACAGATACTTTGGGGTTTTCAACCATTTCCCATAGAACGTCTTGAGAAGCTTGCCGACATAACGGACACCACCGTAGATGAGATTCTGGAGTGCAGGACGGACCCCCGCTACATTTCAAAACAGCAGGTAAACAAGGCCCTTAGGAGCAACGAACTTTGGGCTTACGTAATTAAATGATTTTTCGCCAAGATTTATATACATCGATAATTCTCTTAATACGATGACATCATTCAGTTGGCCTGGTATCGTTGAGGAAGGATTAGCCCTCGTCGAGATAAGGATAGACGAAGCCCTTGAGAGCAACACCCCGATATTAAAAGAGATGGCCAATCACATAATTGACGCCGGAGGCAAAAGGGTAAGGCCCGGGCTTCTTCTCACCATATACAAAGCATTGGGAGGCGAAGACATCTCAGAGCACGTGAGGATTGCCGCAGCTTTTGAAATCATCCATACTGGCACCCTAATCCACGACGACATCAACGACGGGTCCGAAAGAAGGAGAGGGCTCGAAGCCGTCCATGTGAAATATGGCCTTCAGAATGCCATAGTTGCCGGGGATTTCATGTTCACCAAGGCGTTCCAACTCGCCTCATCTTTTACGAGTGAAATTAAAAAGATAATGCTTGATGCGTGCGTCGGCCTGGCCGAAGGCGAGATAATCCAGCAGAGGTGGAAGCGGGGCGGCAAGATGAGCATCTCCGAGAGAAATGAGGTAAGCGACCTCAAGACGGCTCTCCCCATGGCCGCGGTTTCATTTGCCGGTGCGTATCACACGGAGCATTGGAAAACAAAGAGGAGCACATGCTTTGACCTAGGCATGAACCTGGGAAGAGCGTTCCAACTTAAAGACGACCTCATGGACATTGAAGGGGACCCGGAAACGACGGGCAAGCCGGTGATGCAAGACCTTCTGGAAGGCAACCTCACTTCGCCGATTCTTTACGCTTACGAAAAAGCCGACCCCAAGGACGCCAAAAGCATGGAGCGACTCATCTCGGACCCTGAAAATGGGGACATGGAGGAACTCCGGGACATCATCCGAAGGAACGGTGGCATCACCTATCTAAAGGAACAGATGGAATACTACCGCACCCTGTGCAAGAACGCCATTGATACGTTTCCCGAGAATGTTTATTCTGCATCTCTTTCAGAAATAGTTGATTATGTGGTTCAACGTGAGTTTTAGGTCCAAGAGATAACACTTAAAATTTTGTTCCGCAGTTCCTACAAAATTTGTCACCGGGTTCGGGCACCGTTCCACATTCTGAACATGCCTGGTCGAGCTTAGCCCCGCAGTTCCTGCAGAACTTGTCCTCGTCCAGAACCTTCTTGCCGCATTCCTGGCAATGTCGGGCATTCTCATCACCCTCCATTTCAGCGTCCTCTTCTTGCAAAGTCTCTTTTGCTTCGGTCACCCTTTCTTCGCTTTCATCGGCATGTTCCTTTTCCGACGGTTCGGGAGGGGCGTTTTCCCCTTCATCTTCCCCTTCCTCATCCTTTTCTTCGTCTTTCTCCTTCAGCTTGATGCCCTCAATGCCTGCGAGCCGTCGCGCCCTGCAAGCATGAACGAAAGCGTCTTGATATTCCTCATCGTCAAATGCCCTTTTGGCAATGTCCAACTCCTTCTGGGCCACTTCCTTGTCCATGCTACTTTCGATGCATTCTATGAGGTTCCGGGCGTTCGTGATGGCGAACTTGCTTTCCATGTAGTTCTCGGGAACGGTTTCCATGAGTTGGGCTTCCAGCGTCTTTTCTTCGTCTTCTCCTTCCATCGGTTCGGGCAACTCAAGGATGTTAACGACCCCCGGCGTCTTGTTCTCCTTCTTCAAGTTCATGAGCACGTCCTTGGCTTTTCCGGCCCTCGTCCTGGCCTCAACCTCGTCTCCTCTTTTGAGGGCCCTTTCCGCGCTCTTGAGATGGGCATCCGCTTCAGAGGTATCGTGACCCTGGCTCTTCATCATCCGAATAATCCCGCTAACACGAAGGATTTCGTTGTTGGTCCTTTCAGGGGGTTCTTTCTCAACCTTTTCCGATATTTTGTCTATGCGCTTGCGATTGAAATAGATGAAAAGGGCAATTCCGATGGCGAAAAGGACGATGATGACGGCTATGATGTATACTCCTGTGGGGACGTCCATCCCGAAAAGTAGCGTGATGCTTGCGCCATCAAGAGCCATGTATTTCCATCGGGGAGAAGTTATTTAACCATTTTCTTTGAATCAAACGGTTCCATGCTTGCTTTTTGATGTCCAGTCGTTCAACCTTGCCGGTCATCCGTCATTGCGAAAGGAATCCTCTCCACTTCCAGCCGGTCAAAGGACGCATACACCTCAGAAATGTACGCTTTCTCTATCATTGGGCCCAGTTCAGCAACGACCTCTTCCATGATGAAAGGAGCAAGATGGAGAACCTCCCTTGCATCGTCCCATTGGAACAGACGGGGGTCGACATTCTTCGACCGTAAAATGCTTGCGGCCTTTTGCCCCATCCCGCCTTTGATTTCTATCTCGCCAACGAGGAGGGTCCCGTCTTCCGTGGAAACTTCATATGGTAGAGAAGAGTTCTCCGCTCTTCGTAAAAGCCGGTTTCTCAATTGGACCGAATCCTTGAACGGGCTCGAACAGAAGTGCCAGGGAAGGTCCGGATGCCGCTTGGCAAGTTCTTCTGCCGTCTCCCTGCTCCCCTCGACGGTAGTCCAAATGTCGTCAACGGCACGGTATCCTGCTTTGGAAAGTTGGTCCAAATTCGTCGGTGAGAATTCCAGTTCGTTGAGATTGATGAAAAGAGCACCCGCTTCACGCGCTTTCTTTCCCAGAAGAGAAAGTTCTTCGATTTTCCCCGGCAGAACAGGCACTTCGAAGCCAAGGTCCGCATCATTTCCGTGCTCTTCAATGAATTCAAGATACGGTTCCAGCCCTACTTCGTTCCAACGGGTCGGTCCTGGATGAAAACGCAGTTCGTCGAGTCCTGCTTCCAGCAGTTTTTCCAGTTTCTCGGTGTCGAAGCTTGGCGTATAAAGGTGGATGTGATGGTTCTCACCAAAATTTTCCTTGAGTTTCACGATGAATTCACATGTCCTGTCGAGGACTTCCACGGGGTCTCCACCGGTGATGCCCGTTCCCATGGCGTCCATGGCCTCCGCTTCAGCAAGCACGTCTTTGAACGAATCAACAGGCCTTTCATTGGCGAATATGACATCCTTCCCTTTCTTTTCCCGTGAAAGTGGACAGTAAAAGCAATCATGAGAGCATTTTCCCGTGATGAGCAAGACGAGCTTGGAACCTTCTCTACAGAATTTGCATCCGTCGGGAAGTTCGCCCGTGCGGAAGGAACCCGCTTCCATTGGGTGCATCGTCTTCAAATTCTCTCAGTAGCCACGATTCTGGAGAATCTCGCTCTCGTCAAGGTCCTCCATATTGATGCCGACCATGGCATCACCCAGATTTCTGGATACCTTGCCGACAACCTTTGGGTCGTCGAAATTCATGGTGGCCTCAACTATCGCTCTTGCTCTTGGTGCGGGGTCTTTAGATTTGAATATGCCCGAACCGACAAAAACGCCATCGGCTCCAAGCTGCATCATCAGGGCGGCGTCAGCAGGAGTGGCTATGCCTCCAGCGGAAAAATTCACCACCGGGAGACGTCCTTCTTTTTGAATTTCAAGAAGCGTTCCAATGGGTGCTTCAATGACCCGGGAATAATCTTCCAGTTCCATCCTGTTCATGTTTTTGAGGGCATTGATGGCTTCCGTGATGGTCCTCTGATGCCTTACCGCCTCGACGACGTTGCCCGTCCCCGCTTCTCCCTTTGTCCTAATCATGGCTGCGCCCTCATTAATTCTCCGGGCCGCC
>CAZPOY010000030.1:6929-16610 GCA_964588345.1 uncultured Thermoplasmata archaeon | reverse complement strand
AAAGCGACGTTTTGAAATATGTTTTATCGACGGAATACGTGAATGACTACGCCAGAAAAGAAATTTAAATGAGTCCTGTCAAGAGTGGGTTATTAACGCGATTTTACATTCAATATGTTTTTTCAAAACCTGGGTATTAACGTGGCAAAAGTTGGTCAGACGACCCTCTTTTTGAACACGATGAAGACGGTCTTTTTGGAAAAAATGAGGAATTTTCGGCGGTCGTCGATGAATATCTTCGATAGTTCCCATCCATCCCTGGTCATGGTCACATCGTTTATGATGCCTTCGAGCTTCTTCCGGGATACGTTCCCTTTGAAAAATGATGTTTCGAGAATCTCCACCCTGTATTTCGTCCTCTTCTCCTGCATGCCCTCACATCAGTTTCATCTGGGAAAGGGGCTTGAAGTTCTTCAATTCGACAAGCATGGGGTCGTCGAAGAGCATCTTCTTTGTCTCCCCTCGGGGAACGCTTGACTGGATTTCCTTGGTCCTCCCGCCCCGTCCAAAGGACTTGACCCTTGCATGGGCGATGCCGAGCATGTCCAGTTCCGAAATCAGGTCCGTCACCCTCCTCTGGGTGAGCCGGTCCATGTAACATCGCTTGACCATCTCCGAATAGGTCGAATATACCTCTCCCGTCGTCATCTTCTTGTTGCCCATTTCCTCATTGGTTATGATGGAAAGGAGAATGACCTTCGACTGGGTCGGAAGCGTCCTTATGGCTTCGGCCACGCAGTCCATCTCGATCTCGCTCTTGGCCCTCCTGACGTGAACCTCGCTTACCTGGACCTCTCTTGCCCTTTCGGCAATCTCGCCGGCGACCCTGAGAAGCGTTAGGGCCCTCCTTGCATCCCCGTGCTCCTGGGCGGCCAGGGCTGCGCATAACTGCACCACACCTTCCCCCACGGATGATGATTCGAAGGCGAGTTCAACCCTTCGTTGAAGGATGTCTTCAAGTTGCCTGGCGTCGTAAGGATGAAGGATTATCTTCTCTTCGGACATGCGGCTCTTGACCCTCATGTCGAGGAAATTGGTGAATTTGAGGTCGTTGGAGATGCCTACGATGCTTATCCGGGCATTCTCGAATTCGTCGTTCATCTTGTTGAGTTGGTAAAGGACGTCGTCGCCGCTTTTGTATACGAGATTGTCCACCTCGTCCAGCACGATTATGACGACCCTCTTTTCCGTATCCATCTTCTCCCGGACCATGTTGTAAACCCTCTCGGTTGACCAGCCCGTGGGAGGGATTCTGTCGTCGAAATCCTTTACGAAGCGGTTTCCGATGTTCTGAAGGATGCCATAGGGGGTATCGACGACTTCGCAGTTGATGTAGAAATATTCAACGCGAAGAAAACGGGACGGATTCTCGGTTCCGCAATGGGTACATTCATCGTTGTAGAGGTAATTGGCTTTCCCACACTGGGGGCACCTGACGGATTGGGACATGGGTGATTTGCAGGCGGCGCATGTATCAAAGTCTCCGTGGGTCTGATATCCGCATTTGGCGCATTTGAGCCCGGCGCTGGATGCGTCGTGGTTGAGGGAGCACTCCGTAAAACCCTTCCCGATGAAGCCCCCGCATATGGCACAAGTCCGGCCCAGTTGCTGTGTTTCATTGACCTTGCCCTTCTTTATCTCCTTGCCTAGATACAAGGCAACGGCGGTCTTGCCCGTTCCCGTGTTGCCAAAGATCATGACGTTGCTGGGCCTGTCACCTTTGAATGCCGGTGACAAAATGGAAGCGAGCTTGTCAAGGTATTCCCTTCTGTGCGGAAGATGTTCGGGCACGAAACTGGGCCTTAGAACGTCCCTGTTCTTCTTGAATATCGTCGATTTCCTGGTTATGTATTGGGTGAAGATGTTATCCTGCAATTCGCTCCCCCGCGAGTTATGTCCCCTTGGTTCCACCGGAAATCCTTGAAGGATTGCCAACCAAGGACGTCATAGATTTCGCTTTACGTATATATCGTTTTGCTTCGGAAAATCGTACTTTTTGACCCCCCTTCATTTCTACTGGAAAAAAAATGCCTATTTACCACGTATAAAACCTTCCATAGGAAAAGGTCCATTTAGATAAAGATTGCAACATATTTCCACTGCAATCCCCTTTTTCCAACTTTTTCGGGCCCGGCGAATTTTATCCGGAAAGTGACGATTAATCTTTTATCCCTTCCGTCCCGTCAACCTCCCATGAAGGTCACAGCCCGCAGCGGTTCCAACATTGCCCTCATCAAATACTGGGGGACCGACGAAAAAGGCCGCCCCCTGAATCCAAGCTTGTCCATGACACTGAAAGACCTCTTCACGACTACCACCCTGGAGGATGGCCACCCCAAGGATTCCTTCAAACTCCTGCCTAAGGACGTGTCCGCCTCAGGAAAAAAGAGGGTGCTCGATTTCCTCGCCTTTCTCAAGAAGAAAACGGAGTTCGAGGGAGGGGTCAAGGTCGTTTCCAAAAACAACTTTCCAACGGGGGCAGGCGTAGCTTCCTCGGCATCGGGTTTTTCCGCACTCACCATGGGCTTTGCATCCCTTTCTGGAAAAGAATGGACCATCGGAGAGATGGCTGCACTGTCAGCAAGGCAATCCGGTTCGTCGGCCCGGTCCTATTTGGGCGGTTACGTAACCTGGAAGGGGGGGGAAATGGTCGAACACGTGCAAGCGGCCGAGAATGTGGACCTGGAAGACCTCGTCCTCGTGGTCTCTTCCGGTGAAAAGGAGGTTTCAAGCGCCAAGGGCCACACCATCGCCGCGACCAGCCCATTGAACAAAGGTCGCATCGACCTTGTTTCCGGCAGCCACTTTGAAAAGGCATTGATTTCATTGAGAAAGGGTGACCTTGATTCACTGGCCCGGATAACGGAAGTCGACGCCGTTCACATGCACGCCGTGATGATGACCTCGGACCCGGGCTTGTTTTACTGGAATGAAGGCACGCTAAAAGCCATAAAGATGGTCCAGGCAATGCGAAGACAGGGAGTCTTCTGCTTCTTCACCATTGACGCGGGGCCCAACGTTCACGTTCTTACAACGGAGGAGAATGTCCCCTTGCTTGTGGAAAAATTCCAGGAACTCAAAGAGGTCAAGGAGATACTGCGTTCATCAGCAGGGGAAGGGACCCATCTGACCGGTGAACATATTTTCTAAAATTGTAATTCCGCGGAACGGAAAAATCACTCTATGCCGGCTTGTTTCAGCAATGCTTCGAGGGTGTCTCTGAATTCCGCATCAGTTCGGTATTTCTTTATGACCACAAGGGTTTGAAACAGGGAAAGGTCCCTCATGGGTAGGTCTATCCCCTTCTGCTTCAATTCCTGAACCCATTCTGCGGTCTTGTCGTAGATGAAGCTGATGATCTCGACGATTTCGGCGACGTTGGCATCGCTGGCCGGTTCCATCTCCTTAAGGGCCTTGGCAAGATTCTCCGCCTTTTCCTCGCGGAATTTCTTTAGAAGCGGCACTTCCTGCGAGAGAACATTCTTGTCTGGGCTGAGCAGGAACGTGTTGGCCGTTCTGGCATATACTTTTTCAGGGATGTGATGCGTTTTTCTCTCGCCGGACACTTTAATGTAATGGAAATCGGCAAGCTTTTCGATGTGACGATAAATGGTGGACTGGTCCTTGCCGATGGCTTGTGCCAGTTCAGAAACGGTCATGGGTTTCAAACGAAGGAACGCAAGTATCTTCCTGCGGGTCTCCTCTATGCCCACCTTAATAGATTTGGGGTCGGTGACAATTTCGATGTTCTTGATATCTTCATCCCCTGCCATCATTAACATCATGTTGTTTCGGATATATATTACTTCTGCATGCCGGTGCAGTTATCCTGACGATTCCATCAATCGCCTTGGGTCTGGCTGCAGACCGATTTCTGGCTGGGGACGAATTTGAATCCGTAGTAAATGACACCTGAAGGGCCCTCTTCGCCCAACTTCCTGAATGTGGTCACCACGGGCATGCCTATTTCGACCTCTTCCGGTTCCACGCCAACTATCTGGCTCGTTACCCTGATGCCTTCGTCCATCATTACAATGGCCACGACGTAGGGGACAAAGTCCTCCATGCTCGTGAAGGTCTGATGGATTATCGTGAAACTTTCCACGGTCCCTTTTCCGCTGAGCCGGACCTCTTTCATCTTGCCCAAACTTTGCCTGTGGCACACGTGGCAGAAGGACCTCTTGGGGAAATGGATCCTGCCGCACACCTCGCATTGGTTGCCGACGAGCCGATAGCGGCTTCCCGTCTCTCTCCAGAATCGTGGAATGCCCATCAGTTCTCCCTCCTGTAGAGATGAACGACGGAAGTAGCACCCGTCCCGCCCACATTCTGGCTCAATGCGACCTCTGCGCCGTCAACCTGCCTTTCTCCGGCTTCGCCTCTTAACTGACGTACCACCTCAACTGCCTGGGCAATGCCTATGGCGCCTATGGGCTGGCCCCTTGCTTTGAGGCCTCCGCTTGTGTTGATGGCCACCTTTCCGCCTATGGCCGTTTCGCCTTCTGCCGTCTTCTTGGCACCCTGCCCTTTGGGGAAGAACTGAAGGTCCTCTATGGCAAGGGCCTCCATTATCGAATAATTGTCGTGTACTTCAGCCAGGTCAATCTCCTCCGGCTGCACCTTGGCCTTTGCATAGGCCCTCTTGCCTGCGATGACGGTTGAATCAAGGGTCGTGATGTCCCTGCGGTTGTGAAGAGCGAGAGTATCGGACGCCTGCCCCGAAGCGATTATCTGGACCGGCGTGTCCACGAATTTTTTTGCCTTGTATGACGGACACAATATTACGGCGGCTCCTCCGTCGGAAATCGGTGCGCAATCGAACATGCCAAGCGGGTCGGCCACCATGGGGGACCTTACGGCGCTTGCCAGTTTGATCTCTCGGCGGAAATGGGCTTTGGGATTCATGGACCCATTCTTATGGTTCTTCACGGGGACCGAAGCAAGTTCTTCCTTGGTGACGCCGAACCTTTTCATGTAGAGCCGGGCGACTATGGCGTGTAACCCTGCAAACGTTGCCCCAAAGACCGATTCCCATTCCTGGTCGGCCTCCTCCATCATGACCTTCTCGATGGCCGATTCGCCTATGTCAGTCATCTTCTCGACGCCTCCAACCATGACAAAATCGTGCATTCCGCTGGCAACAGCCATGTAACCCTGGGCCAGCGCCATGCCACCCGATGCTCCGCCTGCCTCTATGCGTACGCCGGGCTTGTGGTCCCTGGCCAATCCTGAATAATCAGCAATGAGGGCTCCGACGTGTTCCTGTTGGATAAGTGAACCAGCGGACATGTTCCCCACGTAAAGGGCGTCTATCTCCTTGGCTGAAAGATTGCAGTCGTTGATGGCTTCAAGCCCTGCTTCAATGGCAATTTCCCGGAAGCTCTTGTCCCAGAGTTCGCCAAAAACGGTATCGCCGATGCCAATGATTGAAACGTCCCTCAACCTCTCACCCCCATGAGGATCTTGCCACGCATTTTTGCATACCTTGCATAATCCAGAAAGCAGGTGTCCTTGATGATGTCACGGATGTTGGGAAGATGTTTGGCCCGGACATTTTCTATTTCATCGGTGACCGTAATGTCAAATCCGTCGCTTCCCGCTCCCGAACCGTAGGCAACGGCGAATATCCTGTCACCGGGTTTCGCCTCATCTAGAATGGCGCAGAGGCCGAGAGGGACGGTTGCAGAGTACGTGTTTCCGATTTTGGGACAAAGGAGCCCAGCTTCTATCTGTTCGGGTGAAAATCCCAGGGACCGGGAAACTTTCGTGGGGAATTTTCCATTGGGCTGATGGAACACGGCAAAATCATAGTCAGACGGTTCCGTTTGCATCTTGGCAAAAAGGTTCTTTCCGCAACTCAGGATGTGTTTGAAATACGCCGGTTCCCCGGTAAAGCGACCTCCGTGCCTTGGATACGTCTGGCCTTCCCGTCTCCAGAAATCCGGCGTGTCCGTGGTGAATGATATCGTGTCATTGATTTCTGCGATTACGTTTTTGCTGCCAATGATGAATGCTCCTGCTCCTGCTGAAGCGGTGTATTCCAATGGGTCTCCAGGAGCCCCTTGGCTGGTATCCGAACCGATGGCAAGGCCCGCCTTGATGTAACCCCCTTTTACAAGGCCCATTGCCGCTTGGATGGACGCCGTTCCGGCCTTGCATGCGAATTCAAAGTCCGCAACTGTTAGGTCCGGGGATGCGTTTATGGCTTCAGCGACTATTGTGCCGCTTGGCTTTACGGCGTAAGGATGGCTTTCCGAACCTACGAAGATGGCTCCTATGTCTGCCGGGTCCAATTTAATTCTTGCCAGTGCTGCCCTGGCTGCTTCCACCGACATGGTAATGGGGTCTTCATCCAGGTCCGGCACCGATTTCGATTCCACGCCCAGGGCTTTTCCGTAAGCTTTTCCGTCCTTGCCCCAGACCTTTCCAATCTCTTCAGAAGTTATTCTGAAGCGCGGGATGTACCCGCCGTAGCTCACTATTCCGACGATAACAATTCCTCCTCTAATTTCTTCAGGGATGAAATGACCTCTTGGTGACTGAGGTCGGTAACGACTAGAGGGATGTCCTCCAGTTCGGCAAGTTTGACGGCGAGTTCGTCGACCCTTTCTGGTCTCGTATATATGACCATGGCCGGCCTTAATGGATGGGTTCTAATGGCTACCATGGCGCTTCTTCCATATTTGACGCCCGTGAAAATGAGTGCCCTTTCGGAAGACCAACCGTAAAGTTTGAGATAATCAAACGAACTCATGGTCTTTATGGCAAGCATGGAATCAACAACGGTGTATCCGTAGATGCTCTTGTTCACAGAAGCCTTCTTTGCAAGGTTTCGTCCTTTGATGGCTTCGATGAAGCGGGATGCCCGCACCACTCGACTGAATTCATTCCTTGCCAAAACGGCTTCCAGGGAATCGGACATGGCGTATCTCTGGAGCATCTTTCCGCCGTGCTCTTCGTCAATGGCCACAAGTGCGTCCACGATTTTTTTGATGGTGGCGATGCCAGGGGATTTCCTGCGTCCCGATTCATAATCGGAAACCACCGATGCCGACGTTGCAAGTTCTTGGCAGAGTTCGTGTTGATTGATGCCAAAGGATTCGCGCCATTTCCTGATGGTGCGACCCGGTTCGGGCGAAAGCGTGATTTCGCCAGCGATCTTCTCCTTGAGCCGTTTCTTTGCCGATTCTCTTGGCATCCGTCATCGGGAAGGCGATATAGATATAATAAATTGACGTAGTGGACTTCGACGATTTGTGAAGTTTTGGTGTGGTTTGAAATAAGAATAATAATGCACATAGGGAGGGGGGAAAACACCGAAGAATCGAAATTATCCCCTGACCATTGTCCACGATGCAGAGTTGAAGTTTCTCCTGACTCGAAATTCTGCTATCCCAAGTTTGCCACTATAAACCCTTCTAACTCGACTTTGACAGAAATACCATAATAAATGTCAAAGTCGCGTTCCAATCGGAAAAGATATATTGGAGTTCGCCTTTTTCATTTCTGTTCTTAGTGCAGTCGGGTTTTGTAACATGAATCAAACTGAACTAAGAACACTTATTTTTAATCAACTGGCAAAGTTGGGATAGAAATAATGAGTGACGAGATAGAGGAGGAGATTCCCGGAAAGATATTGGCATACATCGAAGGCGATGGAGAAGGGAAGATTCCAGGCAAGATACCTGATACCGAGTTCCTGCCCGAACTGGTGAGGAGGTTGGGAGGCCGTATGAGAATCAATAAAGGGGAATCCCTTAACGTGGTCGACCTAGCAGAGGATTTCGGAAAGAAGAGGGCGTATCAGGTGATTAGGGAAGTGCTATCTTCTTGAGTGTTCCTTATTATTGTAAGCAAATAATGCAACTAGGAATAACTGTGTGGGAATAATCAGATAGATGATGGATATGCAGAAACACTCATTCTTCATAATATCCCAAGTACAAGGTTCTTTTTCATTATCAAATGTGACTGATTTTACTTCTCCATTTGTATGGTCTATTGTTATTACTGCATTATTTGATGGAGGGCCATCACAATCCCAATCAACATGCAATTCCCATCCATCACTACCTAAGTACATGCTATCCGTTGGGTAATATTCAAGTAATTCTCCAAATTCATCGTTGTTTAGAGCTATACTATATGCTTCTGGACTATCTATTGTCCAGTTCCTTATAACATTACGTCCAGTTCGATTAAAATCGTCTAAAATTGTGATAGGTTCTCCAACATTATATATCAACAAATATGAAGAATTTTCACTGTTAAAACGAAAATGAAAACTATTTGAATATCCTGAATTTTTGTCAGTGATATTATTCAAATATATTGAAGTGATTTTAACATTCATCGAGTGGTTTTCAATTGTACTTCTAACGTCATTATATGCTTCAATTGCTGAAATATATGTGGTTGTTGACTCTTCACTTGTCACTGTATTAGACAAAATGAGTAAACAAAGGGAAGAAACAAGCAACACAAGGAATATTTTTCTCATTTTTTCACCTCTAATGTGATGCACTTTCCGTTTCAAGGAAAAATGTATCATCGCCATAATTGTATGTGAAAGTTGTTTGAGCAGTTACATCAATTCCAGAAGCCTTAGACCCAGGTTTTCCTGTGGTTCCAGGATAATAGTAAGCATTTGGTGTGAATTTTACATTCTCACCAACAGTAGTCACAAGTGGAGAAGCTGAACATCCTACGACAATTTTCGCATCTCTAGGAGTAATCACACCATGTATGTTTCCCATAGGGATACATAGCGAAAAAATAACAAGCCCGAAAATAAGTCCTTTTACCAAACTTCGCATTTTCCACCTCAAACGGTCGAAGACCGTTGAAAAATATAAGGAGTATCATTATATATTATATTTTCTCAAACACAATTGATATAGTGTATGAATAGTAGGGTGGATTAAGTAAGAATAATAAACATCCTCACACTATTATGTATTTCAACAACGATTGGAGTATCCAACCGATGAGACCCAATGAGCATAGAAAATGTTACATGCCCGTTTGGGTCGAGACTTTCTATCTTTGAATCTAAACACAATATGGAACGCGCGGGGAGGAGTGATTTACGAAGAAAATCACGACTGAGACCAATCGTTGATTGGTCGGAGCGCTCCAGTTTTCATTAATAAAAAAAATGACGCGCGGGGACGAGGAAAAAACACGTTTTTTCCGAGTGAGACCAATCTCTGATTGGTCGGAGCGCTCCTGTTTTCATTAATAAAAAAAATGAAAACGGACGCGCGGGGATTCGAACCCCGGGCTGCTTGCTTAGGAGGCAAGTGCCATATCCTGGCTAGGCCACGCGTCCTTTTTTATGCGTGGGCTGAACGATGTGGCATTGGGCCAGGAGGAAAAAGATTTTTCTTTTTCCGACCAGGACTTGCGAGGTTTCGAGCAAGACCATGTATCCTGGCTAGGCCACGCGTCCTTTTTTATGCGTGGGCTGACGATGTGAATGTTCAATGTGAATGTTCAAGGTGGTGATTCATTCTCGACGACTATTCGTCTTCGTCATCATCGTCTTCGTCATCAACGTCTTCGTCATCAACGTCTTCGTCATCAACGTCTTCGTCATCATCATCGTCTTCGTCATCAACGTCTTCGTCATCAACGTCTTCGTCATCAACGTCTTCGTCATCATCATCGTCTTCGTCATCA
>CAZPOY010000030.1:0-6829 GCA_964588345.1 uncultured Thermoplasmata archaeon | reverse complement strand
GTCATCAACGTCTTCGTCATCAACGTCTTCGTCATCATCATCGTCTTCGTCATCATCGTCTTCGTAGTCCAGTTCTTCCGGGGCTTTTTCCTCGCCGTCATCGGAATCCTCATCTTCCTCTTCGGGTTCGTCCTCGATTTCTTCTGACGCCTCTTCATAAGCATCTTCAGAAAGTTCTTCGGATTCGTCCTCTTCCATCTTGCCCTTGAAGGTCTCTTTGAACGATATGTCCACTTCGCCCAAAACCTTGCGCAGGTCCGTCACGATGCGGAATTTGCCTTCGAACCAGTTTGAATCGAATTTGCACGAATCGGCCACGGTGATGAGCACTTCTTCCTCATCTGCGTCTATGCCAAAATCTTCTTCTTTGCCGTAGTGCATGGAGATGATGGCTCTAACCTTTTCTTCCGTCGCCTCTGGGGCCTTGACCACCTTGAATTTGTACCTGACCGTCTTGCCAGCAAGAGGATTGTTGAAATCAACGACCACTCTGCCCGGAGACCTCATGATCACGGTTCCGGTCCTTCCCTTCAAGGTCACGGTCATCCCCTCAATGGGGTCAATGTCGTTTTTGGTGAATTCCCTTATGGGAAAACGCCTTGTGAGATTCGGGTCCCTGTCTCCAGCCCCCTCCTCTGGGGGGATCTCCACCTCGCTTTCTTCATCGATTTCCGAATCCAATATCGCCTTTTCAAGACCTTCAAAAATCATCTGCTGCCCCAGTATCACCGGGGTGGGACCGTACTCCTTCTCTTCGTCGAGAATGCCTTCTTCTTCTGCGACGTCCTCTTTGGTTGTTTCAAACAGTCGGTCCTCTCCCTCGTTCTGAGAGACTATCCAAGCTTCGTAGTCTATGTAGACGATATCTCCTTCATTCAAAGAATCACCAGGCCTTTGCTAACCCGCTCAATATGGATGGATTATATAACTTTGTTGATTGGTTTGGACCTTAATCCAGGATCTTGCCCCTGACGGTGGTTCCATCCGCTACCTCTTTTCCCGGACATACTATGCAATCAGCAAGATGGCACTTTTTTCCAACATGAGACCCAGGCATCAGCACCGTGTTTTCAAGAACGCTTCCTTCTCCCAGGCGGGCCCCCTTTTCCAAAGATGAATCCCTGACCGTGCATGAGTCTCCGACCAACACTTCGGGACCTAGGTAAACGCAACCATCAAGAACCACTTCTTCTGGAACGGAATGGTCCAGATTGGGGTCGATTTTGAGATGACCCCATTCCTTCTTCACTCCGTATTTCTTCACCATCCTGTGGGTTGCCTCCAGAAGGTCAAGGGGCCTACCGACATCTATCCAGTCGCCGGAAAGCTCAATGCCAAAAAGCGGAATGCCTTTCTCAAGGCACAATGGGAAGAGATGGCGGGCAAAATCAAATTTCTTGCCATCGGGTATCAGTTCAAGAACAAAATCGTCGATGACGTAGATGCCGGCGTTTATCAGATTGGAAAAAGCATCTTCCCGCTTGGGTTTTTCCTGGAAACGCATTATCTGTCCACCTTCGCCAAGGTCCACGACGCCAAATTCACTGGGGTCGGGAACCTCGTGCAACGCAATGGTGACCGCTCCATTATGTGAATTGTGAAAGTCGATTATCTTCCCGATGTCCACGTCAACCATGAGGTCGCCGTTGGCTATGAGGGACGTCTTGTCGAGAAAGGGTAGGATGCGCTTGACACCACCAGCGGTCCCTGCAGGCTCGTCTTCGACGCCGTACATGAAAATGGCTCCGAAACGGTCACCACCCCCCAAAGCATTCATCAAATAATCGGACCGGAAGCAAGACGTGAATATTACATCATCGACGTCAGCATCAATCATGGAACTTACAAGATACTCGATGCAGGGCCTTCCTGCAACGGGAACAAGGGGTTTGGCAACGTAATTCGTCAGGGGCTGAAGCCGGGTTCCCCGCCCCCCTGCAAGCAAAACGGCCTTCATGGTTCACCCTATCTCTATCTTCCCTTCTTTGAGAAGTTTGTCAAGAGATTTTTCCGCTTCCTTGTCCAAGTCTTTTGGGTTGGTGAGCTGCTTGGCCTTCCTATTTTGGTCCGTAATCTTCTTCTTCATGTCACGGAATTCCTTCCGCTTCTCGTCCCTGATGGCCAGAATCTTCTCCCGCATCTCCATTGCCTTGTTGTGATAATAATCCGATGCCTTGCGGAGCTTTATGAACTCTTCGTGCTTCTTGTTGGCATTGACAATCATGCCGGATATCTCTTTGATGAGCTTCACGACCTTTTCATGTATTTCGTGCTGGGCCTTTGACAATTCCACGACCTTCTCGTGTTCTTCGTCGGCGAGTTTGAAAAGTTCGTCGATGTTGGCATCCAAGTTGTCTATGTCCCGGGCTATTTCGTCTTGTTCGGCCATGACCTTCTCAAGACGCTTGACTTCGGCTTCCTTCTCCTTCATTTCATCTAGAAGGGCGTTTTCCTCAGCCAATTTCATGGGAACCGTTTCCTGTCGCATTCGGGCGATGCGCAGGTCTGATTTCAGCGATTCAAGTTCGCTTTTGACGCCTTTGTGAATTCCCTTCCTGGCGTTGTTCTTTAGGGCAATGAGCGATTTGGCCCTCTTTTGGAGCTCGTTCCGCTTCTTTTTGTGCTGTCTCATCTCAGCGACCATTGCGTCCCGCTTCTCTTCGAGAATCTTCTTTTCATCGTTAAGTTTCTTTCTTTTGTCGTGGAAAAGGTCACGTTCGTCCTTGATCTCACGGGCTCTAGCATTGATCTCGTTTCTCTTTTCGATGAGAGAGTGAAACTTTTCTTCGGCGTTTTTTAATTCCGATTTCGGCCCTTTTTTTTGCTTAGCCATAACTGTTCCCTCGCAGTCTCGAGGCGTTCTCACGAAACGGATTTACATATTTGAAGGTATCGTATTTTACCATTTTAATGCATGGATATTAACTTTGCGCCACATGCTTTATATCGGAAATGGCCTTTTTTGCCATGGGTGCTCGAATGCTGGACACCGCTGGAAGCAGATTGATATTGGCCTTGGACCTTGTTGAAAGGGAAAGAGCCATGGACGTCGTGAAAAAGACAAGCAAACATCTCGGTGCCATCAAGGTGAATTATCCCTTGGTGCTTTCTCAGGGAATGGGCATCGTTGAAGAACTGAGCGAACATGTACCGGTGATCTGCGATTTCAAGGTCGCTGACATACCCAATACGAACCGGCTCATCGTTGAGCAGGCCGTGGAGCACGGCGCTTCAGGCATCATCGTCCACGGCTTCGTCGGAAGGGATTCCGTCGCTCAATGCGTCGAAAGCGCCGGGGAAGCAGACGTGTTCGTGGTATCGGAGATGAGCCATCCGGGAGGCCTCGAATTCACCGCCAAGGTCTGGAAGGAGCTTCTGGAAGTAGCCAAAGACACGAATGCAAGAGGCGTCATCGCTCCGGCAACCCGGCCCGAAAAGGTCAGAGAAGTTCGCAAAATTCTAGGGAACGAACGGCTGATACTTTCACCCGGCGTGGGAACCCAAGGCGGAGGGGCAAAATCCGTCCTTGCGGCAGGGGCCGATTTCTTCATCGTGGGAAGGAGCATCTACAATGCCGATGACCCGGCAGGTCAAGCCGAGGAATTTTCAAAGGTCAGGCCGTGAATCTTTCACCCACCCCTCGTTCAAAAACTATATAGATGGAAACCTCATTCTCCGTTAATTACCCGGAGGGGAAGAAGATAGCAATAAGTCAGACATACACGACGGAAGAGATATCCAATCGCTGGGAGCAATTTTTCGAAGAGTACGACTACACATACCAGATCAACGAAGTGGCCCAGGGATATCCCGACGTCCGTTCCGTTTATGTAAAATACGGTGACATACAGTCCTTCGACCCTGATTTTGCCGAATACATCCTGAATCACCCCATTGACGCCTTGGAGGAAGGGCAAAGAGCCATGCGCGAGATCCAGTTGACCCCAGGCGGTTTTCTTATGAACCTGCGCATCAACGACCTGCCTTCGGATACCGCAAAACTTGTGAGGAACCTAAGGGCCGTCCACGTGGGAAAATTCCTTTCGCTCAAAGGCCTCGTCAAAAAAACCGTCGAAGTTCGTCCGAAACTGATTTCCGCTGCATTCAAATGCGAAAGGTGCGGCCACATATCCCTTGTACGACAGAACGACCTCCGGCGCCTCAAGGAACCGTATAAGTGCGGTGACGACGTGGGCGAAGGGTGCGGCCGGACACAGGCCTCCACGGATTTTTCCGTATTGGTGGACCGGTCCACGTTCATTGATTCCCAAAAAATCGAGATTGAGGAATCCCCCGAGGACCTGGAAGGGGGGGCAAGGGCAGAGCGCCTTACCGTAATTGTCGAGGATGACCTTACGGGAATGGTCAATCCCGGAGAAACGGTGAACATCAACGGACCCCTGATGAGCTACCCGCAACGTACCCGCCAGGGTGGAAAATCTCCTCTCTTTGACATATTCATGATGGCCAATAGCATCGAGAAGGTCGAGGTTGAGTTCGAGGAAGTGGAGATAACGCCTGAAGAAGAAATGCGCATCATCCAGACCTCGAAGGATTCCAACCTCTGGCCAAAGATGGTTCAATCGATTTCGCCTTCCATCAAGGGGCTGGAACGCGAGAAGGAATCGTTGGTGCTCCAGCTCTTTGGGGGCACTCCCAAGGTCGAACCAGACGGGCAACGCATCAGAGGCGACATCCACATCCTTCTCATCGGAGACCCAGGCACCGCCAAGAGCCAACTTCTTCAATATATGTCAAAGCTTTCCCCGAGGGGACGATTCACCCAGGGAAGGGCTTCCTCGGCAGCGGGGCTGACAGCCGCCGCGGTCAAGGACGAATTCGGCGACGGCAGATGGACCCTTGAAGCAGGGGCTCTGGTACTTGCGGACAAGGGGCTTGCTTGCATCGACGAGTTGGACAAGATGTCCGACCAAGACCGTTCAAGTCTTCATGAAGCGATGGAACAGCAGACGGTCACTGTCACCAAAGCGGGCATCAATGCCACGCTAAGGGCGCGCTGTTCCATGCTGGCTGCAGCCAACCCCCAATACGGACGGTTCGATACCACGACAGACCTTCTCAAGCAGATTGACAAAAACCTCAACCATGCACTTCTTACGCGTTTCGACATAATTTTTTCAATCGTTGACAAGCCGGACCCCATAAAGGACAAGGAGATATCGGAACACATTTTGAAAAGCCATCTTTTGGGTGAAGCACTAGCCCGGGAGGACATGGGAGACTCTTCCAAGGAGGTCCGAGACATCATTGACGCAACGAGAAAGGACCACGACGTCCCCTTCAAGAAAGAGTTCATGAGAAAATACGTGGCATATGCCAAGAAGAACGTCGTCCCCATAATGACCCAGGAGGCCTTCGAGAAGATTCAGAATTATTACCTCGAATTGAGAACGCCCAAGGCACAAGAAGGTGAGAATGGAAGGGCCGTCGTTTCAATTACTGCGAGGAAACTCGAAGCAATGGTTCGTCTCGCTGAAGCCAGCGCCAGGGTCCGTTTGTCGGACAAGGTGGACGAAGCCGACGCCGACAGAGCCATCGAAATCATTGATTATTATCTAAGAAGCCAGGCGATGGACGAATACGGAAGATTCGACATCGACAGCATCGAAACTGGCGTTCCCTCATCGCAAAGGGGCATCATCGCTTACCTCAGGGACATTTTGAAAGAGCATGATGAACCGGATGGCGTGGAATTGAACAAGATCGTTGAACTTGCCAAACAAGAAGGCATCACGGAACAATCGGTAAAATCGATTCTCGACCTAATGAACACCAAAGGCGACATATTCAAAAAGAAAGGCAACCGTTACAGGATTGCATAATCATGAACGGAGAAGAAAGAAACGGTGACGTCCCCGTGGGAAAAGGCGGATTTCTATACAAAGTCCATTCCCGGAGCGGAGAAGTCATTCTTGCTGCTTGCGACGACGCGATAATCGACGGAAAATGGAAAGAGGGGAAGATGCGGCTCAGTGCTCCCGTTTCTTTTTACAAAGACATGGCTTGCAAGGATGCCGGCGTGCTCATCGAAATGGCCAAGGGATGCACACAAGTCAATCTCGTCGGTTGTGAAATCGTCAATGCTTTCATTGAGGCGAACCTCGTCGACGAACGAGCCGTTATTTCAGTCGAAGGCGTAAAGCACGCCATCGTGGTGAGCATCACATGACGGAATTTTGTGTGAAGTGCGGCAAGGAGAACCCAAAACACCCTCCCCTCTGCGATGAATGCTTTGTCAAGGAAAAGGAAGCAGGATTTGCACTTCCCCGTTCGGTCCAAGTGAAGATATGCAGCGAATGCGGAGGATGTGTCCCAGACGGACATCCCATTGAAGGGAGAGAGGATTTGAAAGACATTCTCTTGGAAAGAGCCAACGAGAAGGTAAAAACCGAAAAAGGCAACGTCCAGGTCGTCTTGGACATGGGCAATTTGAAATTCCATGATGAATGTAACGCCAGCGCCATTTTGAGGGGGGTCCGATACATACAAGGCGTGCCTTTTGAGAAAGAACGAAGGGTCCAGATATACGTCGGAAAGGGGCTTTGCCAGGATTGTTCAAAAAAGAGAAGTGGTTACTTCGAAGCCATCATTCAGATGCGGGGCACCAAGAGGAACCTCACGGAGGGGGAGATGGACGTCATCGAGGCGGTGACCTTGGACACACTCTTTGAATTGAAGAATGCTAACGTTGAGAACGCTTTTCTCACCAAAGTTGATGTCCAGAAAAATGGTATTGACCTGTACATCGGGGGGACCGGACCGGCGGTTGCCATCGTCGAAAAGCTTTCCGATATCTTCGGAACAAGGA
>CAZPOY010000029.1:0-16975 GCA_964588345.1 uncultured Thermoplasmata archaeon | reverse complement strand
AACCTTTTTTGCGTGTCGGACGCAAAAAACGTTAGCGAAAAAACAAGAGATATAACCTTTTTTCCGCTTCGAGCGCAATGAGTGAAGCATCGCTTCACGAACAAGACCAATCTTGATTGGTCAGAGAAAAGATTAGGCAAAAAACATGAGAAATAAGACAAGCCCGTTTTCTGAGAGAACTTCAAGAAGTCGGGTTTGTTTTACGATAGGACTTTACGACTTTGGTTTTACGGCATTTAATTGGAAAGGGTCTTCGCATTATCGGGAAAAACAGGTCATTAAATGGTTATAACCACTCAAACCATATATATAGCGAACCGAATTACATATTAGATGGCAGTGAAAATGCCGTCAAAAGGAGACATTGAAAATGAGGTCCAAACCAAGAAAGAAATTTGATGAATCCAAGGGTGTCTCGGAAGTCGTAGGCACAATCATCATGCTGGGGATTACCGTTACCCTCTTCGTGACGATAATCTATTTCGTCCAGCAGGTGCCAACGCCCCAGGAAAGGGTGCACGTTGACCTGGATGGTCGGCTTACCACTGCCGGAACGATAACCATAACGCATTCGGGTGGCCAAGCGATAATGGAGTACGATACCAAAATCGTGGTATATTATTCCGTAGGCAATTCCCGGAACATCGACATCTTTGATACAAGAGATGGTGGCGTAGCCAATGAATGGAACATCGGAGATACCTGGACCGTCACCGACCCCAATTACGCAACCTCCGACAACGTGGACATTCTCGTAATAAACGACCAGTTGGACCAGGTCATATGGGAAGCCACCCTCACCGTTGAAGTGGGCGAGGAAAGCCCAACGATAAAGGAAAGATTCACCAGCCCGTCTCCCGTAGGCCAGGGACAATATTTCAAAGCCGTGGCCAAAATAATCGACACCGATGGCGACTTGGACCCGTCGTCGCTGTACGTGAACATGTCTTCTTTGGGACTGGGCGAATACGATTTGTTTGATACCAACAACGATGGATTTTACAATACCTCACGGATACAGATGCCGGTTGGCACCGCCGTGGGCAAATATACCGTCAAGGTATATGCTTCAGACCTCGCCGTGCCCGCACATACAGAATGGGCCAACCTGGAAGTTACCGTGGCAAGAGGCACGGCTCCGGTATTCGAAGATGTATGGTACGAGTCGAGTTATGACCCCTCAAACATGACCAGGAACCTGGACCCCCTGGGCTGGGGCGAGTATTTCGCCCTCAAGGCCCAGATTACTGACGTTCAGGATGACATAGACCCCTCCAGGGTTACCGTGGACCTGGCATCGCTTGGAATGGGTACGTTCAACATGACCGAGATCGAATCCGACGTTTTTTCCACCTCCATTGCTTCACCACTTAGGATGCCCTCCAATTTATTCGGCGTGACCTATACGGTCCCCATACACGCATACGACGACGCTGACCATTATTCTCGATACGACCTAGTTCTCAAGGTTTCGTCGGCACCGGAAATCCGCAAGATGTGGTATGAATGGGACGTTGACGGTGACGGCGTGATGGAAGAGACCACCGACCCGCTGCCCTGGAGAGAAGATTTTGAACTGTGGGCTTACGTCATAGACCCCGACGGAGACCTGTCTGGAGTCACGCTGGACGTGTCCGAACTGGGCATCACTCCGGCTTTCGCCACCATGTCCGAGGACGTTGCCGGTTCTGGACTTTTCTCTTATTCGGGAACGGTTCCGGGAAGGACTGTTCTAGCTGAGGGCTATCACACGGTATACGTTACAGCCGACGATGCCAACGGTAATTCCACCACCGGACAACTGGGCATTCGCATCTCCTCGGGACCCGTTTTCAGAGAAGTGTGGAAGGAATCGGACCCCGGAACCGGCTGGTCAGCCAACGACCATCCCCTTGTCTGGGGCGACAGTTTCACGATAAATTCCATCGTCTCCGACCCAGACAACAATCTCGACGAGAATTCCGTGGAAGTTGACCTTTCCAACATCGGCCTTGGCAATAGCGTACCCCTCGTCCATGACGGGAATGGCACTTACAGCACGGCGATGCTCGCCCTTGGCAACATCAATACAGTATCCGAAGGGCTTCACACCGTCACCTTGACGGCCATGGATACTTCAGGTTACCGGGCCAATGCTTCCCTCACTATTGAGGTCAGCGACCGCCCCATAATTACCGATTACTATTATCGGTCCCGCGACCCCTCTACGGGCAACATGGTCCGCAACACCAACCCCGTGGCATGGGGACAGGACTTCGACGTGTGGTGCACCGTGCTTGACCCAAGCGGAACCACCAGCTCCGTCAGGGCCGACATGTCAGGCCTTGACCTTTCTGCTTCCGTGAATCTATTGGATGCGGATTTCGATGACGATTACAATTCGACCATAAGGTCCATGCCTGGCAGCGTACCAGAAGGGCCCCACGGCGTACCCATCACCGTAACGGATGCGGGTGGGTCTTCCACTACGGTAAATCTCATCATCTCGGTAATCGATTCCAACGCCCCCGTATTCACAAACGTGTGGAAAGAGGTCTGGACCGGTACGCAATTCCAGAAAACGGTGGGCCCGGTTGATTGGGATGACAATTTATGGATATACGCTACCATAAACGACCCGGACAGGGATTTGCTGAATCATTCTGTTTATCTTAATACCCAAACGCTTGGGCTGGGAACCCTAATGATGAATGAAACATCGTTGGGCACCTATGCCGTAAACATCACGATACCCGTTTCTGCTGCGGAAGGGGCACACACCCTGGTCCTGAACGCAACCGATGCTTCGGGCCATACGGCCAACGTAGTTTATTCTCTTGAAGTATCCCGGGCCCCCTTCATCTCCGATGCATGGGTTTATGACATCGATGCCGGGGAGAGGACCACCTCGGAAATTCCACGAGGGGGAGACATTCTGGTGGGGGCAAACGTCACCGATACCAATGGCGACCTCAACGTCAATTCCGTTTATCTGGACGTACCCTCCATGGGCATAAACATGCAGATGGCCCAGGACCCGGTGGATGCCAAGAGATTCGAAACGGCCTCATTTGCCATTCCCATGACCGCCTCGGAAGGCATTCACATCGGAATGATAAATGCCACCGACCTTACGGGCAAGACCGATTCGACGACTGTCATCATCAAAGTGGGCAGCGGACCCAGGATAACGGAAGTTTGGTACAGCGTCTGGAATGGTACCGCTTTTGAAAGGACGAAGAATCCGCTTTATTGGGGTGAACAATTCATTCTTTATGGCAGGATTTCCGACCCGGACAACAACCTTGATGAGACGCTGACAAACGTGGACGTTTCATCCCTGGCATTGGGAACGCAGGGACTTTCCGACGCAGATTCAGATGGCATCTTCAATACTGCCGTTCTCACGTTACCCGGTCAGAACAGGGTGAGCACGGGCCCCCACGAGGTTTATTACACGGCATTCGACCTTGAATCGAACGGCGTTACCCGGGAGATGACGATAAAGGTGAACGCGGGTCCCAGGATATCCAACATAGGCCATGCGGTCTGGACGGGAGCGGTCTGGTCCAATGCTACGGAATCCGTTCAGAACGGTGAGTATTTCATGCTCTTTGCCGACGTTTCCGACCCGGATTTCAACCTTGACGAGAACCTCGTATTCGCAGATATTTCTCAGGTCAACTCATCGGCAGGTTTCGTTCAGATGACGGAGATGCCTTCCCAAACGGGCCGTTTTAGAACTTCTCCGGTCCAGGTTCAGGATTCAACCACAGCCGGCGTCCACCGGCTCACCCTCAATGCCACGGATGAGAACGGCGTTGAGAATACTGCGGAGTACCTATTGCGCATAGGAAGCGGCCCCGTCATAAGCGATTCGTGGTACGAGACCGGTGCACCCATGGAAAGGACCAACGACCCGATACCCTGGGGTTCCCAGTTCCGCATTCACGCTTACATCACAGACCCTGACAATGATCTTGACGACAGTTCCGTACGGGTGGACCTCAGGTCCCTTGGCCTGAACTGGACCCAGATGTTCGACACCACCGGCGACAACGAGTACAACACCTCGGTGCAATTGATGCCTGGCGAAAACGTCGTTTCGGAGGGAGCCCACGTCGTCACGGTAGAGGCCTACGACGAAACGGGCAAAGCCGATTACTCGCGGATAACCGTATTGATTAGTTCGGGACCGGTATTCAAGGACAAGTGGATAGAAGCCGACGTTCTGGGCAATTTCACCCGGACCACGGACCCCCTTGCCTGGGGCGAGGATTACTACATCAACGCCGTGGTTTACGACCCGGATTTCGACCTGGACGTTTCCTCCATCTACGTTGACCTTTCGAGCATCGGGGGAAGTTCAACGGAATCCTTGAGCACGGTGCTGGGAAACAACACGTATCAGACCAATCTTCTCACCATCGGACCCGCATCCCAGGTATCGGAAGGCATTCACATCCTTCCATTGTTTGCTTCGGATGACGCCGGCAACACGGCCAGTACCGAGATAATAATCACCATATCCGAAGCTCCGGTCATCCGTCACATCAATTATTCATCGGGCCCCACCAATGCCACTCTGGTTTGGAACGAGAATCCGATTCCGTGGAATTACCAATTCGCCATTGGTTCGCTCATAACGGACCCGGACAATGACCTTGACCTTTCTTCGGTGTACGTGGACCTTTCACAACTGAGTCTTTCGTCGCATGCGAACATGACCCACGTTGGGTCCGGATATTTCCTTTCGGAGAACATGACGATGCCCGGCATGTCCACGGTGCCGTCGGGAACCTACAAGATAACCGTTCATGCAATGGACGCGGACGGGCATGCCGTTTCCGCTTCAAGGACCATTACGGTCAATTCGGGGCCAATCATAAGCAGGATTTACTACGAATCGCCCAATGCAGATGCCGGGTGGGACGTGAATACGAACCCCATAGGGTGGGGGCAGAATTTCATTCTCTATACGGACATCGCTGACCCCTATGCTACTCTTGACGAAACGTCTGTGGTTGCTGACATGAGGGAACTGGGCCTTGGCTGGGTTTCCATGAACCAGATGGGCTTCATCAATACCTTTGCCACGGCGAACCTGACCATGCCCTCTTCCAATGTTGTATCAGAGGGGGCCCATCAGATAACGGTCTATGCAGAGGACGACCAGGGGACCAACGTGAGCAAGGAGAAGACGATAGTCGTATCCAGCGGCCCGGTGATTAGGGAACTTTCCTACAGTTCGTTCTATCTCGATGCTTCGGGAAATTACACTTGGGGCGTCAACTCGGAGCCCATGGGCTGGGGAGATAACTTCACGATTCACGCATACATCACCGACCCCGACGACGACCTTCTCAACCATTCGGTATATGCGGACCTTACGGCTTTTGACGGCGGTTACGTTCCGCTTCACGAAGAAGCCCCTGGCACCAACAATTTCACTTCCGACAATTTCACGATACCCGTGGGAAGCGCCGACCGGGATTACATCCTCGTGGTGAATGCCACGGATTCACTGGGAAGCACGACTCGGGACGACCTTGTCATCCAGATACGGCAAAACCCCGTAATCAGGGACCCCCATTACGAATCGTATTATCTCAACGCCACGGGCAACCAGACCTGGGGCCGGAATGCGTCACCCCTGTCTTGGGGCGACAATTTTACACTTCACGCCACGATTACAGATCCTGATTTCGACCTTGATGCAACTTCGTGCTTCGTGGACCTCTCCTCCCTGGGACTGGGCGACGAATCGTTGAACCTGACCGAAGGCAATTCTTTTGAAACGGCCAACATCACCATGCCGAATAACCTCTACCAAACGTCGTATCCCGTGGTTTTCCACGCATTCGACCTTTCGGGCAACGAAGGGACCGGGACCATAAACCTTTACATAAACGCGGGTCCCGTGGTGCAATCGACCTGGTATCAGAGGAACAACACCATCTATTCCTGGGCCACATCCATCGCTTGGGGAGAGAATTTCACAGTGCACGCCACGATAACGGACCCCGACGGCAACCTTGACGTCGATTCCGTGGAAGCGGACCTTTCGGACATTGATGGGCTTGGCATAGAGCCGATGACCCTCGTTAACGGTTCCATGGTGGAATTTGCCACCGACAACATCACAATGCCGGTCAATCTGGATAGAACGGAATTCACAGCCACATTGAGAGCGTCGGACCTCACCAATGCCACTTCGACTTATGAGTTCACCATCTCGGTGAATCCCGGACCGCGTGTAGAGGACATCTGGCACCAGTCGAACTTCTCGGCAACGGGCAATTTCGCCACCAACACCAACCCCGTTCCGCCGGGAGAGGATTACAGAATACAGGCCAGGATAACGGACCCGGACTACAATCTCAATCATTCATCAGCAAGATGCGACCTTTCGTCGATTTCCGCAGGTCTGGTCGTCAACATGACCTATGTGGGCAACGGCGTCTTTGAAACAGACGTTCTTGCCATGCCCGCCGGGACAACGGAAGGCATTTATTCCATAAGAGTAAACGTTTCGGACCTTACGGGATACAACGGTACGGGAAGTTACGACCTGGTTGTCGCAGAGACCTTCAGCGTCCCCGTGGTATTTGCCACCGTTGACCCCAGTGCAACGACGGGAGGCCAACCCGTGAAGATAAAGGCATATGCCACCGACGGAGAACAGCTGGACCAGAAGGTCGATTACGTGGAATACGAACTTGGTGCCACTTGGGGCGGTGGAACAGGTTTGATGACCGAAACGACCCAGGGGCTCTTCATTGCATCGGTGAACGTTCCCAATCCCTCCACAGATACGCTGTACTTTAGCACGGTTCGCTCCTACAACAGCGCCGGAGTTCTTCTTGCACAGGACAACGCTTCGGTCTATGTGGTTTACGACAATACGGGAAACAACTCGGGCGCGGGCGGATATCCGGGAGGATTGCCAACCTATTACAGTTACATCAGTTACAGGCAGAGCTTCGAGATATTCCGGGGCGATGCAGACGAACCTGATTTCGACGATGACACCCGAATATTCGTTCAGGGCGAATATATGTACATACGTGTCGCTTCAACCACCATGGACAACGTCAATCAGATAAACGAGTTGATAATCACGAACAAGACCTCCGGCCAAGTCGTGGGTTCGCCTCCCATAGACGACCCGCCCTTTGAGTTCCAGCAGGTCATCGGCGATTACAGCGAATACCAGGCCAGGGTGCATACTGAGACCATGGGGCTTGGAGGCTACTCGGTTTTCGTTCGATTGAAGGATGATGACTCCAGCCATCAGATATTCACGGCTTACGACGACATCACCATCACGGACATAAACGGATGGGCACCCGCTTCACCGGTCATAAGGACTTATTCTGACGATACCTACGCCACAAGAGACAATGATTTCAACGCCACCGATATGATTTACATTGAAATGGAGGTCATGGACACGGATGTCAATCCCGATGCAGACCTTGTGTTAATCCAAGATTATTATGGAGGTACGCAGGTTTCAGGGGCTCCTTCCACGATAATGCCCAATGGTGGAATTTACATTAGCCCAATCTCAGTCAGCGGGGTCACTTATCGGATAGAAGTGGACCTTCGCTACGCCGCACAGGACCCGTGGAACCGCGGAAAAAGCAGTTATACCCTGACCGTGCAGAATCTCATTGACGGGAACGAGGGCCCGTACGACCTTTCCATGCAGATAAACGTCACTTCGCCCCGGTCCCGGCTTGATTTTGTCATGGGAACAACGGGCATCGGAACGGGGAATGCGAATTTCGCCCACTATGACTACATATTCCACACCATCAACAACAACTTCATGACGACCCACATTCTTGAAGCACTGGACGAAACACCTGGAGGAGGCCAGTCAGCGAGCCAGGTCGTTTATGCAACGGAGTTTGCTGACCTTGACCGTGATGCGGACCTGGACGTTCTTGCCAGTTTGGAGGCGCAAGGTGGCGGTTTCCAATTAGCATGGTACGAAAACCGGCTCACCGACGGAGGAACGTGGGAGAACAAAGTCGAGATAAACCGATACGGCGATACGAGTAGAATCATCGCCATTACTGCCGGAGACGTCAATGGAGACGGCAACAACGATTGGGCCATCGCTACGGACAACGGCAATCTCAACCTATACATAAATTCGTACATGACCCCCATGACGCAGCTGGACACCGGCAACTTCATCGAACTAAAGTCTGCAGACCTTGACAACGACGGCAATTCTGAGATTGTGGGGCTTAGCAATGGAAATGTTTACGTGTACAACAAAGACGGCATCCTATTCGACCTAAATCTGGCCGGCGTCACGGATTTCGACCTGGGCGACATTGACGGGGACGGAATAATCGACATCGCTACGATTGGAGCCAACGGCATCAGGAAGCACATCGTGAGCGTATCGGTCCAGGAATTCAAATACATCGCTTCGGGAGCCGGAGACGGAACGGCGGCGGGCATTGCAAATTCCATGTCATCGGACAACAACCATATGACGATAACCGAAGCCAGCGAAGCAACGGCTGGAAGCGTTTCCGACCATTATGTCACGTCGTTCAGTTTTGACCCGCATGGTGAATCGTCGGACGACCTCGCAGATGTTCAAGCAGACGATGGCATTTATTATGGCATAAGTGAAGTGGACGACGGGTCGAATCCCGCTAGCACAACCGTAGAAACCCGATATATGAGAAATGACGGGATTCTCGGAACCGCCGCCACGGCTGGCGTTGCCTCGGTCAATACGGGAAAAATCACATCGGCTGACACGGCCGTATATACCGGCATACAGGTTTATGTCAACATGGTAGACCCGGCCAATGAAATAACGGGCGGTAGTGCAGAGGCCGTCGTAAAGCGTGATGCCAATGGAGCCGGCATCCAACAGGCGACATTCTTCTGCCCGGAAACCACCATCCAACCGACGGACACGATATGGGTTGTAGTCCTTCAAGATGTTGGAATAAACCCCCCGGAAACGGTTAGGAATACTTGGGAGACCCCTGTTCTTGGTTCCAACATTTTGGACAATACGGGGTGGCAGGTATACTATCACACGGAGAGAGGGCCCCAGGGCAACGGTTTCTATGGGGTATTTTCCTGGGGAGACGGCGTGAATTTCAACTCGCGCATTGAAGGATTCTCACACACTCAACAAAATCCGAATTACAGGATGGACTGCGAAGCCACCATCGGAGGCGTACCCGCAGGGGATGCATACGACCTTGAACTGGAATACCACGCCAACGGCGAGAGCTTTGACATGGAAATATACGATTCCAGCACGGGTGCCTACAATTACGTGACCACGTTCAACAATGGCGTCATGGGCATTTTCAACACGGCCATCTCCGATGCGGAATGGAACTCGGGAAACGTGCGCGTCAGATTCGTGGACGTGACACAAGTTGGCGACGGAACGCAGAACTACCTGGAAATCGATTACATGAGGGTGACCGTTACGATAGACCCCGCCAATACATATGTGATGGACTGGATTGGTCGCGTCACCAACAATCCGGCCGGCAACGCCCAATCGCTTGTTATTGAGGGATATACCCAGGACGAAGTGTTCCGCGTAACGTATTCCGATGCTGCTGCAGGCCCCTGGACCCTGGTGGGAACCATCAATTGGACAACGGATTCGAGTTTCTCCATAGCGATAAACCCGCTGATTGAAGGCGAAATATACCTTCGCTTCGAAGACCTTGACAGGACCGGGTCCGACCTGACCCAGAGCACCCTGTATCTTGATTACGTCACCGTGAGGACCACGACTGATTCAGGCATCGGGGACGTCCAGGTGTCTCCGGATAACACTTGGGACTGCATTGGCATCGGCAACGCTGATGACGCAGGGTCCAGCGACTTTGTGGTGGGAATCGACGGCCAAGTTGCTTCTTACGACGGGGACGCGGGAGTGCAATTATGGTCATCTGGGGCAGGCTTGGGAAAAATACAGTTCAAAAATCCTGACCATGCAAGCCACGCTTTCAGCGGCGAAGACGTCAACGGAGACGGATATGTTGACATAGTCGTTAGCGGCACAACCGTGGCCGCGGAAGCTTCCGGACTCTACGTCTGGTACAACCTGGGACCCGGAGAGGGCTTCTGGGATCACCTTGTGAAAGACCTCTATACCGACGTGACGGCAGGGGCCAACGACCCGGGAGACATCTACGCCATATCGCTTGGGGATACTCTGGGCTCGTAAATGGGCCCGTTTTTTCTATTTTTTCTTTTTTTCCCAATTTTAATGAAAAACAAATCAACTGTAAAAATATTTTATGATGATTTTCAATTAATGGACAAGGAAATTGCAATAAATTGTTACCACATGTGAGCATAAATTTGCAATTTGTATATATAATAAACCCGAGTTAAATTCTATAATAAGAAACGAGGATAGATGAAAGATGAGTGGAGAAGAAGAACATCTGAAGGATGATGTAAAGAGCATTCAGTTGAAAGTAAAAAAAAGTTCTGTGAGGTCCAAAGGTTCGGTAAGGGTCCACGATTCCGTTTTGAAGGAATTGGAAATGGAAGAAGAAGACCAGGTTGCCGTTTTGTTCGGCGACAAGGCCATCATACGGACGGTATTCGGTGATACGGGGGTCGTCAAGGATGAAATCATCCTTCGTCCTCCGGCTTTGGACAAACTTGAAGTGGAATCCGGGGACACCGTCGTCCTGACGGCTGAAGATTCGGTCAAGAGTTTGAAGCAGGTCTTGGTGGACAAGTACATCGAAACAAAAGGTAAGATCATGGCCGGAACTAAGAAAATCACAGATAAATTTTCGAGCAAGGATTCGGAAGAAAGCGAGGATTCAAGTGAGGATTCAAGCGAGGATTCCAAGGGCTCGAAAAAAAGCAAAAAAGAAAGTAGTGATTCAAAGAAAAAGGAGGATTGAAAAAATGATAGATTCATGGGAGAAAATGACATCTTCCCTAAGAGAGAACGTGATGTCCACGGAAAGAAAGGTCGATAGGCACCTGACGGAGAAAATGCCCAGATACATAAAGGAACATAAGCTGGCTACCAAAAAGGACGTTGCCGACATCGACGAATCCATAAAAACCCACGACCGAGACCTTGACGAATTGGAAAACTGGAAGGAAGAGGTCACAGGCCGTGTCGAGGACGTCACAAAGAACATCAAGAACCTTGAATTGAAAGCCAAGGGAAAGAAGTGATAGGAGGAAAAGAAAATGACAGCAACCGTAGAAGTACTGAAATGGACCGGCATCTTCATAATTTTGCTCATATTCGTGGTAGGTTGGGCCCTTGTGGTCTTTTCGATAATCCGCGACTATCGTAGGAAAAAAGCCATGGAGAAACTTGGAATCGACCACATTTCGCTCTATTTCGACGATTATTTCGGCGTGATAGCCAAGAACTTTGGACTTGTCCGAAAAGATAAATTGGACCTCTGGTCCAGGGACATCAACGCAAGACTGGGAAAGGTTGACGACGACATTTCTTTCATCCAATCGTTCAGGGACAAATTCGACCCGAGGCTGGAAAAGCTGGAAAAGCGCGTCAATAAGCTGAGCAATCAGTTGTAAAGGTGCTACAATGGTGATAGAAGAGATTATGAACGGAATCGCGGAAAACATAGTATTCCTGATAGTTCTGTTCATACTCTTGATTCTGGTAATAGTGATAGCAAATACCATCAAGAGGATATACGACAACAAGAACCAGGTCAAACTCGGAGAACTGGAGATTCAGAAAGACAAGCTGAACATGCTGAGAAAACAGTCTCTCATCGAACAGATGAAAGAATCCGCGACAGTGCTCACGGACAATGAACGTTTTCATCTGGATTCGATTCGCGAGGACATATCCATCCTTTCGAGGAAGAACCTGGCTTTGATGAACGAAACAGAATCGCGATTGGAGAGATTGGAACGGGGCGTCGAGAGAGGCACCATGCAGGGGCACCTGCAAGAGATCAAGGATAACGAAAAAAAGATATTCGGAATAAAGGAGGAGAAGTGACATGTATCAAAACGTAGATAAAGAAAAGGAAATGGAAATCGAAACCCCTTCGATTTGGGAAGGGATTGGCAAGTGGTTTTCCACAGGAAAAGAATACGAGGAAATGGCCGTTGAAGAGTTCGAATACGAAAGAGAACTTTACGACACTAGAATAGAAAGCTACCTCGATGAGAACTTCGAAGACATGGTTGAGGAATTTGGCATCCTGGATGAAGTTTCCCTGGAAGTTCGTACCGAAAAAGTCTCGGTGTTGGAAGGAAGGACTGACGGACTGCTCGATTTTGTCGGGAACGTCGACAAAGAGGTCGCCGACCTGGAAGAACGCGCTGACAAACTGGAGAAATTGGTTGGAAAGAAGTGATATCCTTGGCTGAGAAGCAAAAAGGAAATGAGAAAGGCGTCGAGAGCGTCGTCAGTAGTTTCATCCTAGCGCAAAAAGACGAAGAGAGCATGGAGAAGAATCTGCCTCATCTGAAATATTTCTTCAAGGTAAGGAAGATCGACCTTTCGGATGACCAACTGCGGGAAATAATTCACAAGGAAAAAAAGAAGATGGAATGGCCTAAAGCATGGGCCCAAAGGTTGGGACTCATGTTTTCGGAAAACGGAAGACCCCGCAATCCCCGATACCGATTCAGCTCCCCGTTTTGCGATTCCTGCGGGATGTACAAGAACTATCAAAAGGAATGTCCCTACTGCGGACATTTCAAAATAACAAAATGAAAAGGAGGAAAAAAAATGGTAATGAGATCAGAATTGAGAGGATACGAAGTTGAATACAAGGACACCGGCGAAGAGGTCGGAAAGATAAAAGACATCATCGTTGACACCACAAAAACAAGATGGGAAGTACTAGGACTTGTACTCTCCCCAGGCGTGTCAAAAGAGAATTTGTTCATAAAGCCCTGCGAGGACATGGAAGTGGACACATACGAAGAAAAGGTGCTTGTCTCCTGCGACATGGAGATGGAAGAAGCGGAAGAGAAGCCGGCCACAAGCAGTCACATGTCTCTTGGCTACATGCACAAGAAGAAGATATTCACAAAAGACGGAGAAAAGGTCGGAAAACTATACGATTCGGTGATCACGACGCGTCTTTTCCCTTGGCAGGTATGGAAGGTCCTCATCAAACCCCGAGCCCTCTATTCGCGAAGATTGAGGATAGACAACCGGGACATCGATGAAATAACCGAGGACAAGATAACCTTGAAACTGACCAAATTGGAACTGGACGAGATCACTGAAAGCGAGAGCTGAACGGGGTAATGAGATGGAAACGGTTTCAATCTTGTTGTGGGTATTCATATCCTTGTGCGTCATCGAAACGGCCGTCCTGATATACCTCATATTGATGATTAGGTCCATGCGGAAGCAGTTGGAAAGCGGAAACTTCGACCCCTGTGAAAGTTCCTACGTGCAAAAAATGCGTTGCCTGGAAAAAAAGATGCAGGACCTTGACAATAGGCTCTGATAGAGTTGGAAACATTGAAATCCATTAAATCCTTCCTTCCAGGCAAGAGAGGAAAAGAAATGGCAAAGAAGCGCAGTGACAGAAAGACGGATTCTTCGGGCAACGGTTTCCGGGAGGTACTGGCCTCCATAAAGGAAAAACGGGACATAAAGCAAGAGCCCAAAGAGAGCCTGACCTCCCTTGAAGACTTCGAGTGCGATTTGTGCAAGGGTGACACGCCAAGAAAGGGAATCACCCAATGCGCCTTTTGCAATAGATGGATATGCTTGGAAAGGTGCTGGAATCGTGACTATCTTTCCTGCATGTCGTGCGCTGCGATAATTAAATTGAGCAAGGAGATGGACGGCAAAGATAAGGACGGAGAGGAAAATGCTGAAGATGCGGGAACCTACAAAGAGAACAAGAAGACCCATGTGGAGAAAGAAAAGTGAATATGTCGGATTTTTCTAACGACGGCCTTCTAGGAAATACTCCAATTTCCCGTTTTTTCCCTTTTTTCCATGTCTAATTACCATTTTCGTATTATTAAACTCAGCAATAGGTAGGCGAAACATTAAATAGCGAAAAAATGATGGAATATCTGAACATGAAGATACGCAAGATTGACGATGTCAACTTCAACATAAATCTTCCCGTGAATGGCGATGGGATGAAGATGAAGTGGCGTCGAGGGCAACTGTACATCTCACTGTCTAGTCTACTGATTTCCGACGACAAGCAGTGGTACGAAATGCCCGTGGCGGAACTTTCCGACATCGAACTAGTAGACGACGCACCCCCCAAGGTGAGATTCAACTTCAAGAACTATCAGGTCACCCTCACGAGCAAGAACATGCATCAGCTTCGTGCCCTCCAGCATTTCCTCATGCCCTTCATCACGTAATCCTCGTTTTTTCAACCTCTTGGACCCTCCCAAGGTCGTTTGAATATTTTTTGAAAATCAAGCGGATTTGATGATTTCGTAAGCGTTTTCAGCCCTGGCTACACCGATGAATGCGAGGACGTCTCCGTCAAGTTTTTTCATCTCTCTTGCCATGTGGGATTCCCGTGCCGTCTGGAGTACTTTGAATCCACCGTATCCATTGACCTTTCCGTCCCACCAGACCGCGTAGTCTTCCGGCTTGTCGCCCTGGTTGCTCGTTCGGTCGAATACGGGTCGCTTCAATGTGTGGAAAACTAGATGCGACGTCTTGACTTGCTGGCAGTAGAGTTCGGTAAAGTCCTCTTCGGGCAGGTCCAGCGGAACGATTTCGATGCCCAATTCATCTGACACGTCAACGGCGGCCAAGAAACAGGGTGGTGGAAATCCCACCTCGCCAAAACGGCTTAATCCCGCAAGGAAATTGTTTTCGTACTTGGTGAGCGACAATTCCTCCAGGTCCTCTGCGGTTGCCGAGCGCAATCCCTCCAATTCCTCTTTTGAGATGCCCAGGGCCACCTTTTCCGGCATCTTTTTTCGGATGAGGTTCTCTACTAGCTTGCCTTCCGAAATCAAACCCTTTACGACGCCCAGGACGCTGACTCTGGTTCCTGACCTTCGTATCGTTCCGACGGGTCTCATAATTCCTTGTACCTCTTCTTGCGTTTTATCTTTTCCTCGAAATCCGCAGGGTCGTCAATGCATTCAAGGTCCTGGGGGGTCATGACGGGAATTCCTTCGATTACGTCGCGGCGGGATTTCTGAACGAATATCACCGAATCCTTCTCGGCCACCGTGGAAAACGAGTAGAATACCCGGGCCTTCTTCTTCAATCGGGCCCTGTTCTCTTCCAGACCCGTAAGCAAAAGGACCTTTTCATCGGACGTTACCGCTTCGAAGGGGCATTTGGCCACGGGGAGAACATCGAATCCCAGCGAGAAGAGGTTTCCAAAGACGATGTTTTCGAAGTTCGACCTATCATTGAATGTAGCCGTTCCCTCTTCCATTTCATTTTCCATGTCCAAGGGGTTTAGCGGTTCGACGATGGGCGAATTGAGAAAATCCTCCAGCCGGAGAGCGACGTCTATCATGGCCCCCATCCCTTCCATGTACATCGAAATGGTCCTTCGTGAAACGCCGGCCTTTTCGGCAAGGGTTCCCAACGAGATGTTCTTCTCGTCCCGAGCCATGCGGAGGGCTTCGCTGTCAATCTTCACGTAGAATCCGCCAGGGGCCGCAAAGATGAAAGGAGGAACCCCCTCCAGGATGAATTCATCAAGAGTTTCAAGGGTGATGGCAGGGACGCCCATCCGATTATATACGACACCGTTTTCCAGGTCTCCCGACCCCGACCTCCTGCCGACGATGAGGCAAGAAGCCCCAAGAACGTCGCTTATCTGCTTCATGGTCGAAGCGAAATCCCGGTTCATGGCGTCTATGTTGGTAAACACTTTGACAAGCAGAAGTTGAGAGTCCTTCCTGCCGATGATGTCGAATACGAAACTGCGGAGGTCGTAACGCGAACTTACGAGGTATCCTCCTTTTGAAAGGGTCTGCCTGACCGCCTCTTCAATCTTCTCTTTGCTCACAATTTAAATAGATAAAAACTTCTATAAGTAGTTAATTGATGAAAACGGTGTGAAAATAATTCCTTCACTCTTTCACAATTATGACGTAAGCACGCCGCCCTCTGTATTTTTTGGGAACACCGACCTTTGCTGAGGTACCAAATGGCGTGACCTTTTTTTCGAAAACCACTTCGACCTCTTCACTTAGCGTGAATTTATTCTCTTTGATGTCAATTGATCTCATGAAAAGACATCTTTGATTAACCTTATACGCCTTTTGGTCATTATCATCTAGGGTTGATTACGGAACTCATTTTGCAAAGAAAAACGACTCGTTCAGCCGTCCCGTTGTTTGTCCATGGCCTTTTGTAGAAGGGGAAAAGTAAAAACAGCAACCGTATTTTCCCTGCCATATGGAATGGCTCGTCTGGACCGGCATATTTCTTTCGCTGACTTTCATCATTCTCATCTCCAAGAGAAACCTGCCCTTGGGGCTTCTCACGGGAACTTTCGTTCTGGCCATCTTCACGCTCGATTTCTCCAGTATGCTGGGTCCCGTTGTGGAAACCTTCACCGACCCCATCGTTATCACCCTCACATTCATTGTGGGGGTAATCCCGGTGATTGGCGGGATACTCGAAGAATCGGGAGGCATGGACCGGATTGTGGAGAACCTTCGCATCGGCAAGAAGGCCTTTTTGGCCATGTCCCCGGGGATACTGGGCATGCTCCCCATGCCCGGCGGTGCGCTTCTTTCTGCGCCGCTTCTAAAAAGGGCTGCGCCAGACATGGACGGCAACCTAAAGACGGCCATAAACGTCTGGTTCAGGCACATCCTCTATCTTGTTTATCCCATCAGCGCCGTTCTCATTGCAACTAGTGCCCTTGCCGGCGTCCCTCTTTATACGGCCATACTCTATCTCTCCTTCTTTTTCGTCTTTTCCGTCATCGTGGGATACATTTTCCTTCTGAGGAAGGTTGAAGGGAACATCGACTACAAAACGAAGTTCTCCGCC
>CAZPOY010000028.1:0-16978 GCA_964588345.1 uncultured Thermoplasmata archaeon | reverse complement strand
AAGGTCGTAATACCCCACTGGCGCCGTTTTCTTGACGAACAGAAGGGGTCCAGCGATGCCTTCCACGGTTTTGTATTCTACACCCATCAAACCCCCTCCCTCAATGCATCAATTTCCTGTGGAATCGCTTCGCGTATTATCTTCAAGTCCTTTTCGAAATCTTTGGAGAATTTCAATCGGGAAAGTTTTTCCGCCGCATCGATTTTTGTGATGTCTTCAAGAGGAACGCCTTCGTCAGCTGCCTCCATTATCTTATCGCCATAATATAGAATCAGTTGAAGCATCTCGCCCTGCTTTTTCAGGTCAGAATATGCATCGATTTCATGGAATGCGTTCTGTTGCAGGAATGCCTCCCGTATCATTCTAGCCACTTCGAGTATCGCCTGTTCTTCAGGTGGCAAGGCATCGGAACCGACAAGTTGCACAATTTCCTGCAATTCGGATTCCTTTTGCAATATCGCCATGCACCTTTTGATGGTGTCCTGCCAGCCCTCACCTATGACCTTGGAAAATTCATCAGCCAGAGTGTCCTTGTACAAACTGTAAGAGGTGAGCCAGTTGATGGCAGGGAAATGACGCCGGTGAGCCAAATTCTCATCCAACGCCCAGAAAACCTTTACGATCCTCAGCGTTGATTGGGTGACGGGTTCGGAGAAGTCCCCGCCAGGGGGGCTCACCGCACCTATGACGGAAACGGAACCCTTGTCACCAGTGAAGGTATCAACCCGACCCGCTCTTTCGTAGAAATCGGAAAGTTTTGAAGAGAGGTAAGCAGGATATCCCTCTTCGCCGGGCATTTCCTCTAGTCGGCTGGATATTTCCCTCATGGCTTCAGCCCATCGAGAAGTTGAATCGGCCGTCAACGTAACGTCGTAGCCCATGTCCCGGTAGTATTCGCCGATGGTCATGCCGGTATAAACGCTTGCTTCACGGGCTGCCACGGGCATGTTTGAAGTATTGGCGATGAGCACGGTCCTTTCTATTAGCGGATAGCCGGTTCTGGGATCCTCGAGCTTGGGAAAATCGTTGAGAATCTCCGTCATCTCATTGCCCCGTTCCCCGCATCCGATGTAGATTATCATTTGAGCATCCGACCATTTTGCAAGGGCTTGCTGAGTTATCGTCTTCCCCGTGCCAAAACCACCGGGAATAGCGGCAACGCCACCTTTTGCAAGGGGAAAGAGACTGTCAAGGATTCGCTGACCAGTGACAAGAGGTTTGGTGGGCATGAGTTTGCCCATGTGGGGCCTTGCTTTGCGGACGGGCCATTTCTGCAGCATGGAAATGTTCTGACCATCATCGAGTTCAACGACGGTGTCGAGAATCTTATGTTTCCCTTCGCTTATCTCCTTGACCTTTCCTTTCACGCCGACGGGAACCATGATTTTGTGTTGGAAATGGTATTCCTTGACATGCCCTAGTTCCTGTCCCTGGGTCACCTCGTCGCCCTTCTTTGCCGTTGGCACGAAATCCCATTCGGTCATGCGGTCCAGTCCATGGGCGTAGCTTCCCGGCCGGATGAAGTCGCCCTTGTGTTCCCGGAGTTCGGGAAGTGGTCTCTGGATGCCGTCGTATATCCGTGAGAGAAGCCCCGGTCCGAGTTCGACGATTAAAGGTTGCCCTGTCGAAAAAGCAGGATTTCCTGGAGCAAGACCCGTAGTGTCCTCGTATACCTGGACGATGGTCTTTTCGCCTTCTATCTGGATGACCTCGCCCATGAGTTTCTCTTCGCCGACCTCAACGATGTCGTACATCTTGGGCCTGATCCCTTCTACGGTGACCACGGGACCTGAGACTCTCGTAATGTAACCGCGGGATTTGTTCTCGTTCATTCCTTCCATAGATCTACACCGACCGTTCTGATTATCTGTTCCCGGAGCGTGTCATCGGAACTTGTACCAATGACCACGAAAACGGGCCTGTTGCATTTGCTGCATTTAATTCTTAATTTGGATGGCAGTTCTTCGAAATACTCGTCCAAGGTGATGAGGATTCCGATGTCTTCGGAATTCAAGGCATTGTCAAAAGCGTCTACAAGCCCCTCCTCAATGGAGAAGAAACGGGTGATGCCTGCAAGACGGAAGCCAAGGCAGAACTCTTCGTCGCCCAATACCGCTATCTCCAATCACATCACCAGTAGACTTGATATCATCTCCCGTGGGAGCTTTCTGTTCTTGCCTCTGGAAAGAACCTGAAGGTTTTCGACCTCTTGTTCTTTCATGATGATGTAATGAATTATTGGTAGGACGGATAGGGGGTATAATCGGGAGAACCTTCTTGCCACAGTGATTCTGAGTGAAGTGAGAGCTCTTGCAAGGTCCCTGGGGTGTTTCAATTCTTCGTTCGTGATCATGTCCGAATCTTGGAACGTCTCAACCTCTCGCAACATCGTTTGCAATTGGTAAATGTCACTTACGGATAGCATGTTCTTCAACTGGTCTTGTGAAATGTTCTGTCCTCCAGGGATGAACGCCCTGTCAACGATTTTGTCGATGTCCACCTTGTGACCTAAAAATTTCACTGCCGTTAGACCATTCATGATGTCTATCTCTTTTCTCACGAGATTCTCCAAATGCTTCTCAGCAAAATCGCCTTCTTTCAGCGTATGGACGAGTTCGACGAAATAATGTTTCATCAGTTCGTCCTCGAACCAGCCGATGGGAATCTCATTCAGGTCTTTTTGAGAGGCTCTGCGGACAAGAGCGGAGAACCAGTATCCCTGTGAGAAATATTCTACGATGGACTGCCAACTGGGAAGGCCAATGAGTATCTCCATTAGTTCCTTGGTCCAGATGCCGTAGGGTATCATCTCGTCGAAGAGTTTTTCCGTGCTGTCGTGAACCTGTTCATGCCGTAGAATCGTTATGAGATTTTCGATGTCGATGCGGCCGAGATACGTTTCCAATTCCTTTTTGAGGTCACCCTTTGTAAAAGAGACTATCTGGTCGAATTCCCTTGCCATGTTTATCAGGACGCCCCGTTCGATGACCTCGTGGTCGGGAAGCGTATCCACGAGTTCGTTGAATTCCTTTGAATATCCAAGGTCGCCGATGTGTCTTACAAGATTTGCGTCATCCATTTGAAGAATCTTGTTGAATTCATCCTTCTGTATCAATTTTGGCTTCCGGGCCTTGACCCGGGTGACGGCATAAGCGACGCTGGTATCGACCATTTCTCCGCTCACCATTCCAGAATTGAAGAAACCGACTTCATGGCTTTTTCCCAATATTGGTCCAGAAGCTTGGAGAAGGTGAGGTCGTAACTGAGGGACCCGTCAACGGTAAATATGTACAATCCACCTTCATTTTCCAAAGGCCCGGCGTAAGTGAAATCGGAATTGTTCTCGATGAATGACTTGTCGTTGGGGTCGCTTTTGAAGGCGAATTTCACGTCGGGGTCGGAAAGAATGGGCGTCGAACAGCAGTCGAACTCTTTCCGGGCTTTTCTGATGAGCGTCAAAAGGATGTTCTGACGCTGTTCCTTGGGAAGTTCCCTCAAACGTTCCAATGCCTGTTTTTTCACAATAGAAAACTCTTCCTTGGCTTTTTTGAGTTTCAGTGCCTTGATTTCGAGTTCGACGGAAGAGAGTTCCCTGCGTTCCATCCGTTCCTTCTCTTTCCGGACTTCTTTTTCCAATTTCTCCTCGAATTTTTTCTCTACAGGTTCCAGTTTTGAGATTATCTGGTCGGCTTCCTTTCGGGCCTTTTCAAGGATTTCCTGCTCTTTGGCTCCCGTTTCGTTTTCCAGGTCCTTGAGCAATGTCTTTACGCTCATTTTCTTACCTACGCTATCTGTGCATATAGGATGAACGCAATGACCAGGCCGAAGATGACGATGGTCTCGGGGATGGCCAGGAACAAGAGTCCTTTGGCCAATCCGAATTTCTTCGGGTCCTCGGCTATGGCGCCTATGGCTGCCACACCTATCGGTCCTTCTGCTATTCCCGCGCCTATGCCTGCAAGTCCTACCGCAGCCGCAGCGCCTATTGCAATCAATCCGCTTCCTATGTCCATTTCTCATGCCTCCCTTGGCGTTTCTAGACTCAATTTTCTTTTTCTTCCAACGGGGACAAACTGTTCGCCTCCGCCTTCGAAGAACTTAGTGAAGAATTCAACGTAATGCAACCTGAGTGAATGAAGCCCCGGACCAATCATGCCCAGCCCGAAATTAACTGTGTGGCCCAAAAGCAATATCAGAATGGCCACCGCGAACCACGCCCCGCCCATGTCGAAGAAGGGCCCAGCAAGATATTCATTTACGGCAAGAGCGATGCCTGCCGAGGAAAGGCCGACGGCGAAAAGACGCGTATATGAAAGACTGTTGGACAGAACGTACATGGGTATTTCGATGAGAGATTGAACGCCCTCACCCACTACGGCAAGTACGGCACCGACGGTAAATAGAATCGTTGCAATGCCCTCAAGAACCCCGAATGAAAAAGGTTCTCCAACGATGATGGTGCCAACGACTATGTAAGACCAGAGGACCCCACCTGTGAGTATGAGGATCCATGAACCTTTGGAGAAAAGAGCGTGCTTGAAACCGTGTTCCACCAATTCATTTCTGAAACCCAGCCCCCAGGAAAGCAGGAGATGGGCCACGCCGATTATCAAACTTATGGCAATCATGGCCGTTGTATCGTGCATGCGGTGAAGGGGGAGCGATAATTCGACGTCGTAAAGCCAATGAAGTTCGACCGATTTCCAACCGTAGTCGATGGAATGGAAAATGCCGTGGTGGCCGAAAATTTCAACGCCAAAAAATTCGCCGTAGATGACACCAAAAATGAGTGTCGAGAAAGCAGAATAAAGAAGGACCTGGTTTAGTGCCTTTTTGGCACCGCCCATGCCAATGAACTCGAAGAGCCAGGAATACACGCCGGTGAAGACGAATAGGAGCATCACCAAAGCGTACCCTATGTCCCCGAGCATGAATCCGAAGAATAGGGGAAACGTAAGTGAGATGAATAGGGTCGGGTCGATTTCCGTAACCTTGGGCCTGGCGAATGCACCCACGAGGATCTGATAACCCTTGATTGGTTTGGGATTGTCGAATGCAACGGGACTCGCTTCTTCTTGTTCCGTTGGTGAGGTCTCCATGTCAACTTGGGGGATGGCTGAGATGGCATCGTGTAATTTCTTTTTCTTATCCAGCGGGTACCATACATCAACGAAGAAGAAGTTGTCCGTAACGGCAAATTTTACTGGCATTTCCGCCTTTTCGCATTCGATGTCAAGATGCTCTTCGGCTGAAGGAAGTATGGGTTGGTATTTTATGGCAAGTTCTTCCCTTTGCTCTTCCAATGAGGCAATGCTCTTTTCGGCCTCAGCAAGGTTTTTCTCAAGATTCTTAATGTATTCTCCCAAAGTTTTTTCGCTTTTGGGAAGTTCCTTTTGGTCGAAAGGCACCAGAGAGAGAGCTTCATGGGTTTCTTTCCGGACTTTTTGGGGTACGATGAAGAAGGCATATTCGCCACTTGAAACGGAGATAACCTCCACGATTTTATTCTCAACGCGTTTTCTGTCTTCAGGAGCGATTTTGCCAGCGATGACTTCGCCTAAACTGTATTTGAATTTCACGTCCTTGGGAAGACCCCTGAACGATTCCACGAAATCTAGGTCGTCTTGAAGTTTGCTCATATGGCTTTCCATTTCAGAAATGTTTTTCTGAAGGGAACTGACCTTTTCCAACAATGGGGGAAATTTTTCCTTGAGGAAGGTTTCTATCTTTTCCACGGGGACCGGTTCTTTTCCAGAACTTTCGTCGATGCCCAGAATGCCGTTAACCTTTCTTATCTCCATGAGTTTCTTGGATAGCAAAGATGAATCCTCAAGGGGCTTTCCTCGTCTAAAATGGTCGGACCCTTCCTGATATTCTATGACATGGACGCTCCGCACGCGATAAAGCGTTTCGACGGTCTTGCGAAGCCACTTCCTGCGACCAAGGATGGTAGCTTTTTCCATTTTCCGGGGTTTTAGCATGTTTCACTTGTCTCCGATTTTCAGCCATCCCTGGAAAGAATCAACGACCCAATCGACAGATTTGTCTATCTTCTCGTTACTGTCGGGGTGTTCACTTTCAAGGTCACGGACACCTTCTTCAAGCATATTCTCTTTTTTTGCCTGAATCTCTTTTCTGGCTTCCTTGATTCTCATGCGCTTTTTTCCTTTGAATGATTCTTCAAGAACTTTCTCTTCGCGTTCGACCCGTCTTTTGGCTTGGGCCACGATGCGTTCCGCTTTCTCTTCTGCCTCTTCAACGCGCTTCTTTGCGTTTTTCTCTGCTTCGGCTAGTTCCTTTAGTAGGTCCAAGTCGGTCATTCGCCGCTGAAATGAATTGTTGATATATATGTTTAATCGATGACTTTTTAAATGGAGATTAAGAACGGGTAATTCATTCTTCTTGGGTTATTTTGAAGAGACTCGCGACCATGGCCCCAATCCAGTATCCGCCAAAGCCTCCAAAGAATAGTCCCGTTACGACTCTGACCAAGTTCGTGCTTTCGTAATTGGGAATCGCAGCAGATGCTTGAGAAATCAATTGATATGTCCCGTCGATTACCAGGGGCAACACGCAAATGAATGCCAGTCCGATTATGAAGGACCATTTGTAAATCTTTTTCTCTAGGACCTTTTTTTGCATTCGCGAGGGGAGGACACCTGTCATAGTTTCAGTAACATATATGGATAAAGGAATGAACAGTAGTGGCAAGACGCCCAAAGCCGTGCCGGTGAAAACTCCCACGTCCCTTGCGCATACGGGCATCTGATTTCCGTTCACGTAAAAAGACCGTTCCGATTTCTGGTGGCAGTTGAAGTCGCCGAAATAATATACGAGTTTGGGAAAGAGAGGCAGGTCATTCCATTTATCTTGGTAATCGAGCATGTTTGCATTCGCGTCAAGGTCCGTAACGGTGCCACTTTCCAGACTTGCAGGTGCTAAAAAAAGACTCACCGCTAAGAAAGACGTCAAGGTGAAAACGGTTATCACGGAAATGCGCGCCAGGTCCATATCAAAAGAGTGAATGACGCAATCCTAATTAATTGTGCCCCCTCGTTCAGTAAAGGAGGTAAAGCATTAGGGCCCAGAAAATTGGAAGCCCTATGACCACCATGGTAAAATAGAGTTCCCAATTATCCCTTTCCTTGTCCATGTCCTCTGGCTGCCATTTGGATGATACGAAGAGCCCGACTATGCCCATGATGGTTGCAATGAGAGGAAGAACGTAATAAACGATGGTGGGAACGGTGACTTTTTTGATTGTGAAAAAAGTAGGGTGGCTTAAGACGAGTTCCGTTGTGATGAATATGAGAAACTGCAGGAGAACGATGGCAGTGAGCATAACATTCCTGTAAATGTTGGGAAGTCGATGAATTTCATCGGGACTCAACTCCATGTCGCCGACGCCAACTTTCCTCTTCAATCGCTTCGCAATGGAAGTGCTTCCTACGCCGAGAAGGGAAAGCCCGATGAAAAAGAATATCCACCCTGGAAGGATGGGAAGGGCCCATCCGGCGATGCCTAGGGCAAGTAGCATGATGCCAAGGACCAAACGCCAAATCTTCATGTTTATTAATCCTGCATTTCGTAAATAAACCTATTTCCTCTTTTCTTTCGCAAATCGAATTTTCTTCATCGTTTAATCTCTCATTTTAACAAACTCACTTTCCAAACGTTTTTTTGCACAATGGTCCTAAGGGGTGGCATGGAGAAGGTAGGCTTCCTCGTCAATCCCATTGCCGGAATGGGAGGCAAAGTGGGACTTAAGGGTACGGATGGAGTAGTGGAAGAAGCGAAAAAACGGGGAGCCCAGCAGGTGTCTAACAAACGGGCCCTTGATTTTTTGAATGAAGTGGTGGAACGCGACCGCAAAGCTACCAAGCAATTAAGGTGGCTCGTTCCCTCGGGAAACATGGGCGAAAGCATACTCAATGGACTCTCCGTTGACCTTCATTCCAAGATTATCTACGAAACCAGCGATGAGACCAATGCTTTGGATACCCAAAATGCATGCAGGAAGATGCTTGAAGAGGGTGCCGAATTAATAGTGTTCGTAGGGGGTGACGGTACGGCAAGGGACGTTTGGAAAGCCGTGGACAAGTCGATGCCCATTCTCGGAGTTCCTTCCGGCGTCAAGATGCATTCAGGGGTTTTTGGTACCGACCCGAAGAATGCCGGGGTCACCTTCGTTAGGTTCATTCAAGGGGAAATGGAAGCCGTGGAAGCGGAGATAATGGACCTTGACGAAGAAAGGTACCGCCAGGGCGACTGGAACATCAAGCTATTCGGCCATGCCCTCGTTCCCAACGAGCCCCATTACATTCAGACCAGCAAAATGCACGCCAGTTCCGTGAGCGATGATGAGATGAAGGAGGAACTTGCCGATTTTCTCGAGGAAAAGGTCAATGATAGCAAGGGCACTCTATTTCTTATGGGCTCTGGTTCAACGATTGGGGAACTGAAAAATCGCTTGATGGATGAACCGACCCTTTTGGGGATTGACGCTTACAAAAATGGAAGTGTCGTTGGAAAAGACTTGAACGAAGAGGAACTTCTTGAACTCCTGAAAGACCAACATGAAGTAATCCTTTATCTTTCACCCATCGGGGCCCAGGGCTTCATACTCGGCAGGGGGAACCTTCAGATATCTCCCGAAGTTGTAAGGAAGATAGGCGTGGACAACATCGTGGTCGTGGCCACGCCGGGAAAATTGAAGAGGACGCCATTTTTGAGGGTCGATACCGGGGACGGGGAACTCAATCAGGCATTCCGGGACAAGGGGTATGTAAAGGTCCTGACCAAATACCGCACATATCGGCTTGTAAAAATCCAGAATTGAACCCAAGGCAATAACGATTGAAAGATGCAAAGGGTGAAGTTTATAGCCAATAATCATTTACACTTGGCTGATATCCACAGGGATATTTCCAAACGGGGAATGCCCCGATGATAAAAAGGTGAAAAAAATGAGCAAGGATCCAACCGCTTTCATGAAAAAGGAGTACGAAGAACTGGTAGAAAAGGGCTTCAACTGGCAACTGAGGGAACTTCAGGGACCTTCGACACCACGTTGCGTTGTCGATGGAAAGGAGTTAATAATGCTGTGTTCCAACAATTACCTGAATCTTTCCAATCACCCAAAATTGATAAGGGCGTCCATAGATGCCACCAAGAGTCACGGAGCGGGTTCGGGAAGCGTTAGGGCCATCGCAGGTTCTATGGACCTGCATTTTCAGTTGGAAGAGGCCATAGCGCGATTCAAGAAAACAGAAGCGGCATTGTATTACCAGACGGGCTTTGCAACCAACGCTGGACTGATACCTCAACTGGCGCCATCCAAGGAAGACCTGATAATCTCCGACGAACTGAATCACGGGTCAATCATTGACGGCGTTCGACTCTCAAAGTCGGAAAGAGCCGTCTATGCGCATAACGACATGGGTGAACTTGAAAAGGTGCTCAAGGAAGCCACCAGCAGGAACGACCAGCCAAGGAGGATTCTCATAATTACTGATGGCGTTTTCTCCATGGATGGGGACATCGCACCGGCAAAGGACATAGTGGACCTTGCAAATGAATACGGCGCAATGACGTATGTTGACGATTGCCACGGGGAAGGCGTGATAGGTCCCGAAGGAAGGGGCATTGGAGCCCATTTCGGCATCGAATCAAAGATAGACGTGGAGATGGGGACGTTCTCAAAGGCCTTTGGCGTCGTCGGAGGTATGATAGCCGGCAGCAGGGACCTTGTCAATTTCGCATTAAATAAATCCAGGACATGGCTATTGTCAGGTTCAGCCCCGCCTGCAACTGCCGCGGCATGCAAAGCAGCCATTGAAGTCATGGAGACCGAGCCGGAACATCACAGGATATTATGGGAGAACATCAACTACTTCAAAAAGGAACTCGATTCCATGGGATTTGACACAGGACACAGCGAAACGGCCATAACGCCAGTCATGTGCGGAGAGTCCCTAAAGGCCAAGGCACTTTCAGACGAACTATACAAAATGGGGGTCTTTGCTCTTCCCATAGTATTCCCAATGGTTGCCAGGGACAAGGCGAGGATAAGGACCATGATGAACGCCGGACTAACGCGGGAAGACCTTGACGAAGCACTGGCAGCATTCGAAAAAGGCGGAAAGAAGGTTGGCATAATATAAAATCTTCATTTTCTTTTTTTTTCTTTTTTTTTATTATAAATAGCATTATATATGTTTCTCAAATGTAGAACACTTCCAATAAATCGAATGAAAACGGAATTGAATGTCAAGTCGCATTTCAATGGTGAAACCTTCATTTCGTTCAATTTTTGGGATGGACAGGGGGGAAGGGTATGGAGGTTTGTAAAAAACCACATTGGAGGTTTGGGGTGTATCCCCCCTGCCCAAATAATAACATGAAGCACAGAGTATATTAAATTTTTCAATGGAATGACGATGTGTGGAAACCATTCACAATTGGTAATGCAATAATAACCAGTTTCAACATACGAAAATGAGATGATTTTCCTCATTTGAACCGCGCATATTCATAACAAACTTTTTAACCCCACAAACCCATAAGACATTTGTCTGACAAAGAATTATCGTGCGTCTGACGACAGGAACGTGCTCCAATGGCGATATCGGAACGAATCACAGTCCGCTTGGACAAAGAAACGGTTTCACTTCTCGATAGACTTTCTGAGGAAGATGAATATAGGAACGTCTCCGATGTGGTTAGGAATGCAATAGAATTTTTCCTAGAGAGCAAATTTCCGCCTGGACACATACAGAAGGTAACCGTCGATGTTCCAAAAACGAGCATGTCGGACCTGGAGAACCTGGTGATGGAAGGCGATTCGGTTTCCGTTGACGATGCAATTAGAAATGCCGTCAGAGAATACCTTAGAAAGAGAAAAGATGAATGAACGATGGAGATGAAGAACCTTGCCCTTTAAGAACCTGATGCGAACCACCAATGCGGATGCTTCCGAAACGCCGTCCAAGATAGGCGCTCCCACCATAAAGATAGTCGGCGTTGGCGGAGCCGGTGGCAATTCGCTTGACAGGATAAACAGAGTGGGCATGCGTGACATCGAAACCATCGTTTTCAACACCGACGAACAGGCGTTGGATGAGATAGAAGCTGGCAAGAAGGTGCTTTTCGGCAAGACTTACACGAAGGGTTTCGGTTGCGGCGGAGACCCTGAAATGGGAAGAAAATGCGCGGAACTTGACAGAGAACTCTTGTCAGAAGAACTCAAAGGCGCCGACATCGTTTATCTGACAGTAGGCCTTGGCGGAGGAACCGGAACGGGGGCCGCCCCCATCATAGCGGGCCTTGCAAGAAAGCATGGGGCGATGGTTATATGCATAGCTTCAACGCCTTTCAAGTTCGAAAGGGGTCGATTGGAAAGGGCGAGAAAGTCCGTCGTGCTTCTTGAGAAGATATGTCATTCATTGATTCTCATCGACAACAATCGCCTTCTCAACGTTGTTCCCGACGCACCCCTCGAACAGGGCTTTTGTGTCATGGACCAATTGATTACAAACGTGGTTCATGGAATTACTGAGGCAATTACAAAGCCCTCCATGATAAATCTTGATTATGCGGATTTCCAGACGATACTAAAAGAAGGTGGGACGTCGACGATTCTTTACGGGGAGAACGATGCGAGGAACCCTGAACTCGTGGTCAGTGATGTGCTAGGGAACCCCCTGATTAATACGGACCTCACCGGTGCTTCAGGTGCCTTGGTCCACATTACCGGCGGAGAGCACATGTCGCTGCAACGCATTGACCGCATCATGCAGGGGATAACGGGCAAATTCAGCGAGGATGCAAACATAATAATGGGCACCCGTGTCGACAGCAACTACTCCGAAACCATACGCGTCATGGCGATAATAACAGGCGTCAAGCCCTCGTCCTTGGAACTAGATTCTAAAGACCTTGTCCAGAGAACCAAAAAAAAAATGAAGGCAAGGATTAAGGTTCCTTCTTCTTCTTAGCCATGTCGGTTTTGTAAATTCTGACGGCCCTCTTTGCCTTTTGAGGAATTCCTTGGGACATCGTTTCCCGGCTATTCCACCACGTAAGTAATCCATAAGGGATGAGGGGTATGAGAAGAAAGTATTTTTCAACAACGTCAAGCCACCAGAAGAGCATAATCAGATTGAACCCGGCGTGAGTGAGAACGGCCTTCATTCCGTAATTCCACATGTCTTGGTCTGTGGCCCCCCTACCGATGGTCAATGTCAATCCCGTGTGCAAAGAAGACGTTGCTATGCAAAGCCCAAGTAGAATCAACGTCGTGCTGAAGGTGACCTCTCCTGAAGATTGGGAGGAAGAAGCAAGAGAGATTAGTGGAAAGGCAGCACCATAGGACGTGCCAAAGGCAACGGCATCGAACATCGTCTGAAACCTTTTTTGGAATTTTGGGAAATTGAATATGATTGTCTTGAGGAGAGTCTCAACGACTGGGAAGAGCAAGACGTAACCAATAATTAACCCGATGAATGAAGAAGCAAGACCCCATGTAAAAAGGACGGAGGTCTGAAAGAGGATTACAAGCGAACCGGCAATTAGGCCAGCGGTGAAAAAAATGGTGATTCGTCGCATTTCGAACAAACCCTCGAAAGGGTCAAGAGTGAGGTAAAGAAAGATGATTGGAGGGAGGAAGGCTACAACGGCAGTCAGTATGGGTTGCAGATTCAAATCAAGACCTCTAACGTGGATTCCAGGTAATCTTGTATTCACAGTATCCTTCAGGCGTCGAGCACTTGGTTTCTTCTACCTTTCCGTTGTCTAATTTGCAAAGGTCTAGCATCCCTTGGATGCTTCCCAGAAAGTATTTGCAGCGTACATTTCTGTTGGGGAACCCATGGTATCGAATGTATATTACCCCTTCTCTGGGCTCTTCCCATTCGAAACTGCCAAAATCATAGACCTGGTCGAAGTTTTTTTCTGCATTTTTGATGAAGTTTTGAATGTCTGGTTTCCTTGTGATGTAACTGAGGATGCCCATGTCCTTTATGGTGGCTAGACCTGCGTTATACGCGAACATTCCGTCGCCTGTGCCAAACAAATCATCGGCGATTTCAAGAAAATCGAGATAAAGGTCGTAGGAATACCATCCTTTTTCTTCAAAATAGTCTTCCCCGATTTTGTCGTTTCCGGTCTTTTCATGTATTTTTTGAAGAAATTCCTTTAGGCCAAGTACGCCTCTTTTCTTCTTGACGTATTTGATGACCCGTGTCAAATGTACGCCTCTGACTTTCCCCTTGAATCCCTTGACATTCATTACAAGGAACATTAGGTTTTCTCATTTAACTTTTTGTCTCTTTTCAACGGCCTGTGGAGATGTCTTCTTGCGCAAATGGGTACTTCGTACGAATCGGGAACGAGGGTTCTTGGTTCAGAAATTTCCAAAGGATTCTTGGCGTATTCTTTGCACTCCCGGCATCGATATCCCTGTTCTTTTCCCATGGATTTCATGTTCTTCCCGCATTGGGGACAAGGGGGGTTCCTTTTCTCTTTTATGTCTGCAAGTTGATGGACCGTAACCTTTTCGAGATTGAGGCCCCGTGGTTCGTTTCGGAAGGAACCCGAAACCGTTACGTCATCGCCAGGTGCGAGTGCACGGATGACGTCGCGGAATTCTTTTGTCGGTTCGTATGCCATGAGCGGGATTTCTGCATCATGGTCAGCGAATGTGATGACAACGTGCCCCCCTTCCACGTCCATGGGTTCGCTGGTGATTTTTCCCCTGATAACGTAAGAATGATGCTCTTGAAAACCCGTAACTTTTCCCTTGGCAAGGTGGTCCCCGGTTCCCTGGTTGGAACGGAAAAGTACCCATCCTCTTTTTTCCTCGCTGGTGAGAAAATCAGGTACGTTCATGAGTTCCCGGGGGTTATCCCCTCGTACTCCGTATAATACCGGGCAATCTGTGTTGGGTAGAATGGCCACGTGGTCATTTTTTTCATCGTAATTGTTGAAGGTCATGGGAAAACGATTGTCGAGTAAACGTACTTCTTTGCCATTTAGTTCTCTCTTGGTGCCGATGTTCTCTTTCTTTCGATAGGCGATGACCTCGTAGGTTCTGTCTTCTTCGGGCCAAGCAGAAGCGCAATATGCGCCGATGAGGCCACGGCCGTTGCCATGGAAAAAATAATCTGAGTCTGCGTTATTTAGCTGCCGGAGAACATCGTTTTTATCAACGACGCTCTTGACGCCTTTTTGGTACCATGAAGAGTCAGGTCTTTTGTCAAGGAAGATGAGGCCTGGATTTGTATTATCGCATTCCGTTAGGGCGTTTGACATGACCACGTTTTTAATTTTCTCAACGATTTCCCATGGAATGACTACATCTTTTTTAGCATCAGGATGAACCTCGATTCTTTCCTCCTCCCATTCACCAAGAGGGGTACCGTTTCCTTTCTTGGTCCCGATTTCAAGAACGACCGCCCCGTTGCCCCGCGTCTTCCAGGGTATGTTCGGATTAAGCCGCACAAGGGCAGGAGGAGAAGCAAGAACCATGGGATGAATTACTTTGGTTATCATCGGGGCAAGGAACGTGGTGCACATGCCTTGGGGGGAATCGGTATCGTCGAATGTAATTATCACGAGGGTGCAAATGAAAACCTTACATATAATTATGTCCGCGTTTTCATCATAAGTTATAAATATCGTCGTACTGTTCCAGGATTAATATCTCTAAGTGGATTCCAAGGTGTGTTAATGGACGTTGAAGAAAGGATGGAGCTATATTTAAAGCCCCTCTTTGGGGACATGGCTTCCATGACCATCAAGATGCAAAAGGACCGTCTTGACTTAGACGAAGAGATGAACCGCGAGGATTATCTAAAGATGATCGATAGCATACAACATCTTTGCAAAGAAATGGCAGGCGATGCTCTTGCCAACAAGATAAAAAAAGGACTCCTTGAGATATTGAATGAAAATCAGAACTAGGTGATAAGATGGCCGATACAAGAATCAAGACTTACGTGAATGGACTGGACGAACGGATGCAGGGCGGCGTGCCTGAAAAATACATCGTTCTTGTGTGCGGGCATGCAGGGACGATGAAATCGACATTCACATACAGCATGCTTTACAGGGCTGCCGTAGAAGAAGGACGAAAGGGGATGTACCTAACGTTGGAACAGTCAAGACAATCTCTCCTGGACCACATGGAAGCACTTGGTATGGACCCCGATTCCACTGAAGACCTGGTGGTCATCGACCTTGCCAGGGTCAGAAAAGATGCAATGATGGACAAATCCAAGGCCAAGAGGATAGACTGGCTCCACTCGATAATCACGGCCCTCAAAAGCTACAAAAAGATGTTCGGCTGCGAAGTCCTTACGCTTGATTCGCTGGCAGCCCTCTATGCTCTATCAACCTTTGAAAACCCTCGGGGGGAATTGTTCCATTTCTTCGAACAGCTAAGGGACCTTGACATAACATGTTTTTTAATATCTGAAATGCCAACGGACAGAGAGGTTTTCGGCCTTTATGGCGTGGAGGATTTCCTTGCAGACGGCATCATACATCTCAACGTTGAAAGGCATGAACATACGGCCAATCTTTACGTATCCGTCAACAAAATGAGGAAAACGAACCACGACAGGGGTTTCTTCCCTCTGATATACAATAGTGACTTTGGTTTTGAGATAATCACCGTCGATTAAAAATGACCTAAAGTCTGCGGGATGCGCGTTCTTCAGTACGCATAATCAAACATATTGGAGAAAATATATTCATAATTCTATGGAACTTCAGAACCATGTGGAAAAAACGACTATCGATTCCAGGATGGTTTGAATCCCGATGGCCCCTATTATCATGCCCATTATCCTCATGGTGGATTGGATGCCAATCTTGCCAATTTTCTCCATGATTAATTCCGATTCGATGAGAAGGAAATACGCAAAAAGCACGGTGGAAATGATGGATACCAGAATGAAGACATATTCCAACAGTGAATAGGCCTCTCCAGTGAATATCATGACGGTGATTATTGAACCTGGGCCCGCAATCATGGGTATGGCCAGAGGCACGACGCCTACCATTGCTCTGTCCACGGCCTCTATCTCTTCCTCGGGGGAGCCCTTGAATTTGGGAATTTGGCCTCTGAGCATGTCCCAGCCTATCTTCAATAGTACGAATCCGCCAAAGAATTTTAGTGCTATGGATTCAACGCCGAAAGCCAAGAATATGTATTTTCCCACCAGTGCGAAGATGATGAGTATGGGGATGGAGACCTTGATGGCGTTGAGTATGACCTTGCGTCGGTCTTCCCTGGAGTAGCCATCTGTGAGCACCAGGAAGAAAGGCACTTTGCTGATGGGGTTGATGGTGATGAATATGGCCGCGAAGGCAGACATTAGGAAGTAGTACCGTAGCACGGACCACCGTGTCCAAAAGAAGGATATATACCTTGTGATTGATTTTTCGGGCAAAGAGTTAAAGAATTGTGTTCTGATTAAATAAATAATGAACGAAGAACGGATGCGCGAATATGTGATGGAACGGAAGGGGACGGAACCACCTTTCACCGGAAAATATCTTCATTTTAACAAGGATGGCAAGTATGATTGTGCCAAATGCGGTGAAACTCTTTTCGATTCTTCAGACAAGTTTGATTCGGGATGCGGATGGCCCAGTTTCGACAAGCCGGAAAGCGAAAAGAATATCGAAAAAAGGGTGGATTCATCACTTGGAATGAAACGCATTGAGATTCTTTGCAAGAACTGCGGGTCGCATCTGGGTCACGTATTCGACGATGGGCCGACTGAAACGGGAAAGAGGTATTGCATAAATTCCGTTGCACTGAAGTTCGAAAAAACGGATTAAGGATAACCCGAGGAAGAAGGAAAAAACCTGTTTTTTTCCGAGTAAGTCGGGATATGTGATTTTTTCATAAAAGAAAAAAATAAGTGCTCCCGATGGGATGAGGTTTTTTCATTCAATGTAAAAATAAGAA
>CAZPOY010000027.1:9260-18498 GCA_964588345.1 uncultured Thermoplasmata archaeon | reverse complement strand
GCTGATATTCTCATCCAACGAGGACGGAGACGGCATACAGGACCTATGGTGCATATACCCCGATGGAACGAAAGCTCAATTGACCCAAGATGAAGTCAATGCGGCATATCCTGTCATGGTGAGCCCAGATGAGATTGCCTTCATCCGAGCCGGTTCGCCCATGTTCATTGAAAATCATGAATTCAATGAAAACCTTGATGGTTGGGATAAATATGAAGACCGTGCATCCGTTTACTGGTGCTCCGCATATGGCGGTTCCGTTAGCATATACACCGAGTATATCACGGGATTTTACAACAGCAAAGGTGCCATCACCACATATACCGTTACGAAACTTGAAGGTGGTGAGAACATCACTTTCAACATCCATCATACGGGCATGATCTCCGGTTCGGATTGGTTCTTGAAGGTAAATGGAACGAGGGTACTTGATTTTACTACGCTTTCTTCAGCCGGGAACCATACGGTAAATTGGACTGTTGACAAGGATTATCCTGCAGGCATTCCATTCGAGGTCAGAGGTACGCAGTACGTGCCAGACAAGGGCAGCGTCAATTTCACCATCAAGAACATAAAGCTCGATAGGAATACGAAGGAATCCCTTCGATTGCTGAATCTAACTACTATGAACGTCACCACGCTTTTCCAAACGGACAATGCCTTGATGAGGCCGTCATTTCTTGCCAATGATACTTTGACACTGCCTTATCGGGATGGCAATGGGACAAAGGTCAAGCTATTCGATGCCGCCAATGGAATCGTCATGAATGTTTCTTTCGAAGCGGAAGATGCCTTTGCGGTGGGTTTTGCAGGCGGCACATCAGACGCTTTCATCGTACATGCCAATGGGTCTCTTGAGTACTGGGACGTCCCAAACGGGCATTCCGTTTTCTTGGATAGGGAGAACAGCACCCATTTTCTCGATGTTTCCTGCTTCCCATGGGGGGAAGTCCTGATTTTAAAGGATGAGAACGGCACGACGGTGATTGAAAAGATAAAAACCGATTCTTCAATCAGGACATTCGGATTCAACTGCAAGGACCTTTCATATTCAGGATGGGGCGACCGTGGTTTTTTCATAGGCAATGATGGAATTGATGACGTTTTGGCCGTTTGGAATTTCACTACGGGAAAGAGAAATTTCCTTTCGTCCGTTAAGGGAGATGTGAGATACCCCTTTGAGATACCCGATTCGGACATGGTCCTTTTATCCGAAAAGAACGGAGATTGGGACGTATTCGCCTACGACCTTACGGAAAACGCATATGCACCTATTGTGGATTCTTCCAGCAACGAGTATCTACCGAAGGCGGCCTGGGGGTCCGACCAATACTATTTTCTTTCCGACCAAAGCGGTACTTTCCAGATATGGCGCATTCAATCGGACACCTTAGCAAAAGAACGGGTGACGGACGCCCCTGAAGGTGTATCCCACTATTCGGTTTCACCCGATGGAATGACCCTTCTATATCTGTCCGGCAACGGGTCCGCATCAGATTTGGTTGCATTCAACGTTTCTTCGGGAAATGAAACGGTTCTGTCTTCGTTCACCAACGTGTCCGCATGCGGATACGCCGATTACGGAAGGCGACCGTACGCTTCCGGCCAGTCGGGATTATACGTTCATGATGGAGACCGCTTCAGGAAGATGTCATCGGAAAACCTATCGGGCGAGGTGGGCCAGTTCATACCCATGATGGGTTTCGCTTATGGAACCAATGTTTCAAAGGTCCTTTCGTGCAACGGGATTTATCTAGAAGGAAGCGCGAGAATGGAATCATATCGCAGTTTTGACAACTATTTGATAGACGACCTGGCCTGGCACATCGGCGACACGGTCATCCGGCAACCGGAATTTGATTTTTCAAGCGGAGCAACGGGCATTTTCGGCATTGACCTGAACATAAGCGACCTTGGGGACAACAACGTATCGGACGCTTCATATATCTGGGTTCACGACGACGTCCCACCGCAAACGGCAATTGCCATCCAAGGCCCTCATGACGATGCCGGGGATTTCATTTGGGTGAACACCTCAACGGAGATAGGATTCGACATCACCGACAGGGGTTCAGGTGGATACAGCATCTCATTCGGCTTTTCCAACGAAACCAACCTGATTTACGACTCAACGTTCAATCTGCCACCTGGGACATATAACGTATCCCATCGAGGCATGGACTTGGCAGGCAATCGGGGAGAAAAGAATACGACCATGTTCAAGACCGATGACGACCCCCCCGTTCATTCCATTGCATATATAGGAGAAACGCATCTAGACCCCGTCCTTTACATCACTCCTGATACACAGGTCAATGTATCCCATTGGGACAACGCTTCAGGCGTAAATGATACCCACTACAAGGTAGATTCGGGGAACTGGACGAAGTATGATTCACCTTTCAGCATAGTTGAATACGGCCTTCACCAAGTGACGGTCAGGACCACGGACAAGGTGGGCAATTCCATGAAAACCATGGTCGAAATTTTCGTGGATGACCTTTCTCCGTCGATGAATTTTTCTCTTTCTGGCGATGAATACGGTTCGAACCCAACTTACATTGCTCAAGACACAAATGTGGAACTTGCCTATTGGGATGCCGATTCGGGAGTCGATTCGGCCAGTTACCGTTACGACGGTGATGAGTGGGTGGAATATCCCGGTTCCTTCGAAGTGCAAAGGCAAGGGCATGTCAACATAACGTTCAAGGTAACGGACAATCTTGGCAATGAAGCAACGGAAACGCATCACCTTTATGTTGACGCATATGCGCCCGTTGCCGACGCCGGCGTGTCCCGGAATGCGATGGAGGATGAAACGGTATTTTTCGATTCGTCGTCGTCTTACGACATCGGCGTTGGCATATCATATTACACTTGGGATTTTGGCAACGGAGCGGTCCACAATTCTACCGAACCGGGAGGCAATGCAACGTATCTTGATTCAGGCACCTACAACGTTTTATTAACGGTGTTTGACCATCTTGGCCTTTCCTCCCAGAGCTCAATACAGGTAGAGGTCAATAACCAGAAGCCCACGGCGGTCCTTACGGCAGACCAGACTTCAGGAGATGAAGGCGAGATATTTCATTTCAACGGCAATCTAAGCACGGATACGCCATCCGACCAGGGAAACCTCCTTTATACTTGGTACATGGGGGACGGCAACGTGATTTCGGGGAAGTGGATAACGTATTCTTTCAAGGACCAAGGCGATTACAACGTGGAACTGGTTGTTACCGATGACGATGGAGCCATGTCCCGCGATTCCGTTCTTGTTCATGTGAATAACGTTGCCCCGCAGTTTCTTGGCCCATTCATGATGAATGCAACGGAAGGCGAGTTGCTGGAAATGGCGTTTGTTGCATACGACGTTCCAGGCGACACGGTAAGATGGGAAGAGGACGCGCCCTTCCTTAGCGTTGACCCCATAACCGGCACGGGGAACTTCATTCCCGACGAACCCTGGGTGGGCTTGCTTCAATTCAATCTGACAGTTAGCGACGAGGATGGCGGGTCCAGCACCGTTTCCATAACCATCAACGTGACCAATGTGAATGACCCACCCATTCTCTTAAGCACGGACTTGCCAGACGGAAGGCAGAACGAGGATTACCTTCACCAACTCGATGGATTCGACCAAGATGGTGATGTTTTTTCGTATCAGCTAATTTCAGGACCCGATGGATTCAACGTCTCCAACGACGGAGAAATCACTTGGTTGCCAGGTCCCAATGAAACCGGGGAAATTTCAATCATCGTTGCCATAATCGACGAGCATAACGCAACAAGTGAGTATGCGTTAACGGTTCATGTGGAAAACGTCAATGATGCACCCTTTTTCATCAATTCCGTTACCAGCCACGTTGCAACACAGGACGAAACCTTCAGATTCCGGTTGAAGGCAATGGATTACGATGGGGACCAACTCATTTTCTTCTTGGTGCAAGGTCCCGGGGGGGAAGTGGACCCAGATACAGGCACATTCACCTGGACCCCTGACTGGACGACCTCATCGCAAACGCACAATTTCACATTCGCCGTTGAAGACGAACATCTTTCCTTCGACCAGATTAACATGACCATTTACGTTGAAAATGTCAACGACCCTCCTGAATACATGGGCACCCATGAACTTGTTTTCCCTGAGGATGCTACCACGGAACATCAACTCTCGTTCTTCGACAAGGACAATGACAACGTCAGCGTGGAGATGGTCTCCGGGCCGCATTTCATCACCCTTTCCAACTTCACCCTCACCGGGACCCCCGTCCAATCCGACGTGGGCGACGGTGCACTAGCCTTGCTCATATCAGATGGAACGGATGCCTTCACTCTTTGGCTTAATTATTCAGCAACCGAAGTAAACGACCCGCCGGTCATTTCGGGATTGTCCCGAAGCCAGTTGTTCGAAAAGACCGACAATGTTCTCTATCTGATGGCCGACGATGAGGACGACGTGGACCTGAATTATCATCTATTGGAAGGTCCTGCGGAATTGACCATGAATGCGGATACCGGTAGAATCACATGGATGCCGGACCAGGAAGACGTTGGAACACATGCATTGGAGTTCAGAGTAACCGACGGGAACGGAGGAGCCGACGTCTTCCGATGCAACATTACCGTTTTGAATGTGAACGACCCGCCTGCATTCGACATGCAAGAGGCGTTTTACATACGAGAAGGGGAGACCTTCGCATTCACGTTGAATGCCGTGGATGAAGACGGCGATGAGCTTACTTATCATTCAACTTCCCAGAGAATCAACGTAAACCCTGGAGGTTCAGCAACCGTTCATTACGACGGGGAAGCGGACCGCTTCGACGTCAAAGTGACATGCACCGACGGGGAGTTCAATGTGACAACCATTCTCTTGTTCCACGTTGAAAATGTGAATGACCCACCTGTCGTTGAGGCCCTTCCCCTGATGGAAACCACCGAAGGCGTGCCCTTCTCTTGTCATGTTCCTGCCCAAGACCCGGATTCAAGCATTCTGTTCTATGACATCAAAGAGGGACCTGAGAATGCAACCATCGGCGAAACGGGAATAGTCCATTGGACCCCCTCGTGGAAGGAGGCGGAAACGGGCACTGCGTCATTTTTGATTTCCGTATCCGACGGCATTGCCTCCGTTGAGTGTTCCTTCACCGTTTCGGTATCCAACGTTCATACGAAGCCGGTCCCCCCAAGCATTCCAGACATGGCAATTTCAAGCGGTGATTTTCTAGAGGTTGATGCAACCTTCATGAATAGGGACCCTTCGATGTCGGAACTCACCTATGAATTGACTGAAGGTCCGGAAGGCAGTTATCTCCAGAATGGGATTGTGCATTGGTCGGCAGGAAAAAACTTTGCCGGCAAGGAACATCTGTTCGAGGTGAAATGTTCCTCGGGCACGGTTTATGAGACAGTCCGCTTTTACGTCAGAGTGGATGCCGTCAATGGTCCCATATCCCTTTCTTCAGAGGAATTCATGCAGACCGACGAGGGCGAGCCCTTTTACTACCAGGTCATCTGGTCCGACGAGGACTTCACTCTTGGATTGCAAGAAGCGCCCCATTTCTCCATCAAGGCGGGCCCTGAAGGAGCGTCCATCGGTCAGCGCAACGGCTTTTTGAAATGGGACCCGGCAAGAAAGCACCTGGGAGACAATCTTTTCGTGATTAACGCCACCGACGGAAGTACTTTCGACGAAACCACCTTCACCGTCAGAGTACTGAAAGCGTTGAACTACCCCCCGGAGGCACCGGACCACATGTCGGTATCGGTAAGAACCGGCGAAACGGTCACGCTCCACATCCCCGTGGAGGACATCGACGAGGGTGATGAGATAACCCTTCATTCCGATGCCAACTGGGTCACGCCGATACCCGGTACGACGGACCTTTACGTGTCTCCGGGAAAAGACGGCACGCAATCGGTGACCGTGACCGTGACCGACGGAGCCGGAGGCGAAACGGAACTGATGCTCCTGGTGGAATCCAACTCATCGGAATCACCCTCAAATCTCCTTGACATCATAATCCTGGTGCTTGTCCTCATTATGTTGTTGGCATTTGCCGTAGTTGCATATATAGTCTATTCGCGTGGGGAGAAAGAGAAGGAAGCAAAGACTGAGAACGAGAACGGGAAGGAAAAAGAAAGATGGGAATAAATGCAACATGTCGAGGACTGAGCCTTCCAATTTTTTATTTACTTCCCTTAAGTAATCATTCAAAACCCTATTATATGACTAAACATTTCACTTTGATAACTAAGTATAGTAGTTAATCCCATCTTAGGGAAAAATATGAGAGGGAGAGATAATGCCTAATGGGAACATTGATGACACTGGCAAGTATAAGGAATGTCCCGAATGTGGCGCCAAAAATGAAGCAGACGCACCAAGATGTTCCGTTTGCGACCATAAATTCGAAATCAAGGAAACGGTCGAAGACGAAATTCAGGAAGCGGTATGCCCCAATTGCGGTGCCCAAGTCGAACCAGGCAGCGAAACGTGCCCGGTTTGCGACGAGGACTTGAAACCGAAGACCACCAAGGAGAAGATATCCGAAGTTGTTCACGAAGTAGAGGATATCATCGAAGAGGAGGTTGAAAGGGACATAAAAGAAATTGAAAAGGGAGCCGAAGAGGTGGCCCAAAAGGTCGCCGAAGGCGAAAAGAAGATCGAGGAGGCCATCGGAAAGGCGGCGGCGGAGGTCCAGAAGGACGAAGATGAGATTGAAAGGTCCATCGACGAAACCGCTGACAAGGTGAAAGAGACGCTCACCGATGCCAAAACGCATTTTTCTCAAGGCATGATGGCCATGAACAAGGGTGAATACGAAGAGGCCCTTGAACATTTTGAAAATGCACTTCACGTCGACCCGGAACACGTGCGTTCCCTCAATTCCAAGGCCCAGATACTCACGGAGCTAGGCAGGCACAAGGAAGCCAGCCATACCTATGCGAGGATATCGGACATCACCACTCCCGATGAAATGAAGGAGATGGGCGTTCCTCCAGAGGAAATGGAGGATTTGGCCGAAGAGGAAGAAGCGGAGGAGGAAGCCAGTGCCACCGAAGCTGAAGAAGAGGAGGTCGAAGAACCCAGCCAGGTCGAACCCGGAGAAATGCCAGGCGAACCCGGAGAAGAACAGGTGTTCCTTGAAAGAGAGGATGACACCATACCCCATTGCAAAGCGGATGTCAAGTATTTCTCTCCCGATACCAAGCATCGCCTTGTGTGGGACGAAGAACGTCAGGTGTTCCATTGTGATGAATGCAAGAAGGACATCCCTCTGGAATTTCCCGTTGAGGAAGTCGTCACCAAAAGGGTGGAGAACGTCTGCCCACGGTGTCGCGAACAGGCCAGTTACGTCGAGCAGTACAAGCGTTATTACTGCTACGAATGCGAGGAATATCCCGATGAGATAATCCCCGTTGCCGAACTGACCGAATCCACGGAACAGACCTTCAACAACGAAGATGAATATCATACGTGTCCCTGTTGCAACGGGCTTGTTAGCTCCGTTTACGGTGAGATGAGGGAATCTCTTCTCGAGGACCCCCGATACGATGATTACAAAAAAGAAGGTGCCTATCACTATTTCGGCGGAGAAGGCCCTCCCGAGTTTGAAGATGACGGAGGAAAAAGGCACGAGCTTTTGGTTATGCTGTGCCCGTACTGCAAAGCGGTTTTCGAAAGGCATCCCAGGGAGGAATTGCAGCCCATCAAGAAAGAGGCCCCGGTTGTCGTTGAAGAAGAGGTCATCGAACAGATCGTTCAACCCATTGCAAAGCAGGTCAAAAAGACGGACCTAAAGGCAATCACCGTTTATGCTCTTCTTGCGATACTGCTTCTTTCTTCCATCTCCCCTTTCTTCATCTCTCTTCCCCAAGTGGAAAAGGACAGGATTATGTTGGAAGGTTCTTTCGATGCGTGGAGAGACGTTTCTTCATTCACGGACCCCGCCGACCAGGTAATTTCTGACATCGACCTTGTCGATACCCGGGTGGCATACGACCAAGACCACCTTTACCTATTTTCTGCCGTCGAAGAGGGTTCAAACCTCTTTTCCGGCACCAATCCAACGGTTTTGCGTTACATGATGGATCTTGACAACGACGCTGAAACGGGGTACTTCTTCGAAGGCATAGGAGCCGACGGCCAGGTTGAGATAATCGGCTGGGAAGGTTCCATGCGTTCTACAAGTTACAAGGTATTCGAGGGAACTGATAACATGGATTATAGCGGTTTTGCACCTTCGGACAACGTCCTTGCCTTCGAAATCGGCCAGAACGCCGTTGAAGTCAGCGTAGGATTCGAAACCCTGGGCATCACCGAAACCAGCAGCATCAGGGTCCTATCATTCATCAGGGACTTTGACGGGAATCAGGACATTTCCGACATCGCCATGCCCATGTGGGGCGGAAGCTTGGACATGAACATAGCATCGTCAATGACGAGCAATCAAATAAACACGGGGACCACAGACCTGATGGAGGTTCAGGCCACCTGTTCGCTTGGCAATGTCGAACTTCACGCCATGACCATCGCTCAATCGGATGGATTCACGGCACCCGACGACATCGGTGACATCTCCGTTTCACTTGCAGGGTCTCAAATGGGTACTGGGTCATTTTCAAATGGAGAAGCGGAAGTGAATTTCGCCTCTCCGGTCATCATCGAGGAGGGTGAAACACCCACCTTCACCATAAGTCTCACCGGCGTAACACAACTTTTGGAAGACACTGCTATAGCGCTGGTGGTGAAAGAAGCAACGGTATCCCAAGGGATATCACGGGTAATTCCGCACGTGCCTGCAAGGGCTTATGCGGGAACCCAGAGTACGGTCAGCATAGACGGCATATTCGACGATTGGTCCACTCTCTCTCCCTCTCTGGACCAACTTGGAGATGTGCACGGGAAGGATGAGTCCACCACGGGTGAGAATCCGTCGGTGGACCTTACTTCCCACCACTCCGTCCATAATGCTGACCTGCTCTTCTTTTACACATCAGTGGACGAAGGCATCTTCTCGGGAGAAATACTTCCCAAGGAGGAAGAGAACAGGGACCAGATTACCCGTTCAAGCAACGCCAACGTAGAAGAAGAACAGGCGACGAAATACGATTATGACCCTCTGGCCCAGTACAAGTTGAAGGACCAGACCACCAAAGCCAGTTTGGAAAGAACACTGCCCGGGTCGGAAACGGGAGAGTCCAGTCGGTCTCTGTTCAAAATAGTATCTAA
>CAZPOY010000027.1:0-9250 GCA_964588345.1 uncultured Thermoplasmata archaeon | reverse complement strand
GAGAGGACAAGTTCTATGTCTTCCTGGACACGTCGCTGAACCAGAACGGTTACGCCATTGAAAACATGCATGCCGACCGGATGATACAGGTCAAGGGCAAGTACGGCATCGTGAATTCGATACAGACGTACGAGTTTTCCGGTGATGAGTCGTACGAAATGGAATGGACGGAAGTCTCTTTGGACTGTTCGGCCATTTCCGACGGCGATTCCCAATTGGAGATGTTCGTGGACCCTGCCCAACTGGGTAATTTGACGGAGCTCCAGTATGTAATCCACGCTTTGGATTGGAAGGGCAGGGGCGATTATTCAGACCTTGGCGTTTCTGCTGAGGAAACCCTCCAACTACCCAACGGCCAATCAACGCGTAATCCACCTGAAAGCCATCCCGTGCTTGGATACATGATAGAACCGTTGTCTGGAACGGGGCTCAACGGCGTTCAGATAAATGTTACGTGGATAAATGGTGGCGTCAAGTACTGGAACCACACCGTGACCACCACCGATGGGCTTGGAAGGAACGGCTATTACCAACTTGACCTCGCCCCGAGGAACTACACCTCGGGAGACCCGCTATGGGTCAACGGAACCTTGTCCGGCGTTCTTGTTGGAGCCAATTTCACCCTCGTTCAGTCCGGTGACAACATTTTGCCCGATGATGACAAGGAATACGTGAATCTCACGTACCTGGGCCCTTACATAAGTGCGGAGAAGACCGCTTCCCAGGACCATGTGGAACCGGGTGACGTTCTGGTTTATACGATATACATGAACAACACCGGCAATGGAACGGCTCCCAATGTTTGGCTGAACGATACGCTGCCATGGGGCGTCGATTACGTCTCGGACACGGCGGGAAGCATCAATGGAACGGTCGTGGGACCGGGAAGTTGGTACTTCAGCAACGTTGATTCAGGCAATTACTCTTTCACCATGACGGTCCAGGTATGGTCCAATCATACTGAAGAATACGTCCTTTCAAACAATCTTTTAGGCAACTTCACCACGCCCATGGGAGCGACGTTCTCGATATTCCCCTTTGTTGAACATACGCCCCTTGTTCTACCAGATGTCGTCCTGGAAAAAACCGTGACCCAGAGTACGGCCTATCCCGGTGATACTCTTGTTTATACCATCTGGTACAACAACACGGGAAACGGCACCGCATATCTGGTCAACATCACGGACACGTTCCCATTTGCCGATTTCGCATTGCCGGTCACATACAGCGTGGACCCCGATGCCATAATCGGAAACACCCTCTATTGGGAATTTGCAAACGTGGGGCCCAATGTCAACAATTCCATCACCATCACGGCCACGATTCTTGCCAACATCGCAGATGGGACCGTGATAAACAACACGGCTGAACTGGATTACTACAACGCCGGCGGCTTTTTCCTCAACTCTTCTTCGGATTACGCCCAGACCATAATTTCATCATCGCAGGTCGTCGTTTCCAAGATTCCTGCTTACCAGACGGCAATGCCACTGGAATACGTCACGTTTACCGTTCATTACAACAACACGGGTTCAGCAACACTTTCCGATGTTTGGATAAACGATACGTTGGAAACCGGGTTGAACTACGTCAGCGACGATGCCTCCGTGGCACCCATCATTTCCGGTAACGAATATCACTACCATTTCGTGAACGTATCGCCGGGAACACACATGTTCAACATGACGGTCCAACTTGACCAGAACGTCACCAGGGGGGACGTGCTTGGTAACGCCGTTGTTTTGGTTTACCGGTATCCCAATGGATTGCTGGGACCCCAATCGAGCGATGTTGCCGACGTGGCAGTCGTTGCTCCGGTCATGTCCTTGGCAAAAACATGCTGGGATCCCGTGGTTTATCCGGGTGACCTTGTCGATTTCGTCATCTGGGTCAACAATTCATCACCCACCCCAGCAGGAACGGTTTATGTCAATGACACGCTGCCTGCAGGAGTTACTTACGTCAATGCCTCGATTTCGCCGGATTACCAGTCCGGAAGCGATGTCCGATGGGTCCTGCACGATTTTACCGTGGATGACAACATCGTCGTCACCGTCCGGGTCAATGATTCGATAGGTGACAACGTCATTCTCACGAACATCGTTGAGATGAACTGGAACCTTTCAACGGGTTACGAAGGCCCCGTTCAGACCGATGCGGCATCGTTTACCGTCGTAAGGCCCGTTCTCACGGTCAACAAAACGGTTGACTACGCCGTGGTTTCGCCTCTTCAACTCATCGAATACACCATAACCGTGGAGAACATCGGCAACGGGACGGCTTCGGTCGTTTGGGTCAATGACACGCTTCCATCCAACGTCACCTATGTGGGCTCGTCGCCCAACGCGATTGTTTCAGGCAACAATCTATCGTGGACGGAGGTCGACCTTGTCCCTGGCGATACCATTGACATTACAATTTTCGCAACGGTGAATGCCGACGTTTCTGCAGGAAACGTCCTTACGAACCTTGCCGAAGTTAATTTCACGCACGAATTTGCAGGCACGTCCGACACCGCCGTTTCCACGGTTGCCGATACAACGGTATTCAAAACCGTTGACAGGCAATTTGCACCGGAAGGGGCCCTCCTCAACTATACCATCCTCTTCAACAACATGGGCTCCAACGTCATCGACGAGATAAACATCGTGGACGTCCTTCCTGCTGATGTGACATACGTCAGCGACAACGCCGAATCAAAACCGTTCTTCTCCTCGCGATTCATCGGAACAGGCGTCTTGTATTACAACTTCACCAACGTTTCATCTGGAACGTCGAATCGATTCACCGTCACCGTCAGTATAGATGCCGGCGTAACGCCTGGGGACATCCTGGTCAATACGGCTCAACTGAACTACACCATATCCGGCGTTGAGGGGCCTGGGTCCGTGGATGATGCCCAGACCATGATAGACCGGCCTTTGATGGACGTTTCCAAATCCGTGGACCTTGCCCAGTGCTATCCGGGAGACATGCTCACTTATACCATTGACTATTACAACAACGGCTCACTCAACGCATCGGTCGTTTACATCAACGACACCCTGCCTCTGGGAACGTCTTACGCTGGGGCCGCACCGGTTCCAGACACTCTTGCTGGAAGAAACCTTTCCTGGGTATTCCATGACGTACCTCCGGGAAGTGACTCAATAACCGTCAATGTCTTGGTAGCCGATTCGGTTGCAGACGGAACGGTTCTTCAGAACAACGTCACACTGGAGTATCCGCCTTACGAACCGGTGAACGACACGGCAACGACCCAGGTCATTCGTTCCACATTCCGTTTGGAAAAATCCGCCGATGTTTCGGAGGTTTATCCCATGGGAACCATCCGCTACACCGTGTTCTACAACAACACGGGCAACGGCACGGCTTATGATGTATGGCTTAACGACACGTACCCCGTTTTGGCATCGGTCATTTCCAACCCTGATGGCGGAGATTTGACCGTACCGGGAGTGATTTCCTGGCATTTCGCATCGGTTTCACCTGGTTTCCACAGCGTAAATTTCACCGTGAGGGTCGGCGGAACGGGAGCGGACAATCAGACCCTCGTCAACAGCGTCACCTTGGAACACGAAGACGTGGCAATGAGCGACACGGCGCTTGTCACTTACATCCGCCCCGTCATGTCCGTGGAGAAAACGGTGGACCTGGCACAGGCGGAGCCCGGCGATGTACTCACATATACCATTTGGTACAACAACACCGGTTCGGGAACTGCGGACCTTGTCAACGTGACAGATACGCTGCCACCAGGCACATTCTTCGTAGGGTCTTCTGAAACCCCCGTTTATCAATCCGGCAGCGTTGTTTCTTTCGAATTCACCGATGTCGCACCGGACACATTCAACTTCACCATCACCGTACAGATCCTCGACAACCTTGCCAACGGAACCCTACTCACAAATCTTGCTGAACTCGACTACCAGACGGGAACGGGGCCCTCACAGATGGATTACGCCGGCAGCAGCGATGTTGCCCAGACCTTAGTCCTGCGACCGTGGATAAACGTTGGCAAATCGGTGGACAGGGCATTCGCTTCGCCAGGAGATTCATTGACTTACACGATATATTACAACAACTCCAACGACCACCCCGCTGCACACGTATGGATTAACGACACCATGGACATTCTGGCGGATTACGTTTCCGACACGGCTCCGGTGGCACCAGTAGTCACGGGAAGCACCTACTCGTATCATCTCACGAACGTCACGCCTGGTCATCATTCTTTCGACATCGTGGTCCAGGTGAATGCAAGCGCAAATTCTGGCGATGAAGTGTTCAATCTCGTTGAACTCGAATACGAACTGGGCAACGGCGTCGAACTGGAACATTCCTCGGATTCTGCATTAACGCGCATTCTTGACGTCTACGTGGAAAAAAGCGTGGACCTTGGACAAGCCACGTGGGGAGACCAACTCGTTTATACAATCTGGTTCAACAATTCCGGAGCGGGGAACGTCACCAACGTATATCTCAACGACACCCTTCCTGCCCACGTCCAGTATGTTTCCGACGATGCAGGAGGCAACCATACGGCAGGTGTCGTATCCTGGCATTTTGGTCAACTGGCCCCAGGCAATCATTCCATCAACGTGACCGTTCTCATACTAGATTCGGCAATACCTGGCAACCTTCTTGTCAATGACGTCACCATGGAAACGGACTTTGGCGATTCATACGATGCTGCCACGACTCTGGTGACCAGGCCCACCTTGACCATTTCAAAGGTCGCTCTTTCGGACACGGTCTATCCCGGCGGCTTCATCACATATCACATTCATTACAACAACACCGGTTCGGTGAACGCATCCACCGTTTGGGTCAACGACACGATACCCCTTGACACGTCATTCGTTTCATCCAATGGAACGGGTGCGATGTTCGGCAACGAATATCAGGCGACGTTCAATGACGTTGCCCCTGGCAATTACTGGTTCGAACTCGTGGTCCAAGTTGACGATGACCTTGCCGACGGGACCATTCTTGACAACGTGGTCGTGATGGATTATTCGGCGGAAAACGGATATGCCTTCCCGCCTGTTTCAGACAACGCGTTGGTAACGGTGACGATGCCTTCGGTGAACATTGAAAAATTCCAGGACGATGCAACGGTGCTTCCCGGCCAGAACCTCACTTATACGATTTACATCAACGTCACGGGAACGGGCATTGTTTCCCAACTCAACGTGACCGATGTTTTCACGGGCCCGGGTTCTTTCACGGGAAGTTCGGACCCGGCCAACGAGACACTTTCGGGCTGGACGCTTCCCAATGTTCCTCCCGGCGAGTACGTCATCACTGCTTGGCATGTCGTTGACGCAACGGCGACCCCTGGCGATTTGCTCGTAAACAACGTGACCGCGGAATATGCCATTCCCTCGGGCAACTGGTATGCCGACGGAACGGATGAGGTGGTGGCCCAGGTTGTAAGTCCAAACATCACCGTGACCAAGGAGGTTGACATCTCCGTGGCTTCACCGGGTCAACTCATCACTTACACGATACATTATGACAACGTCGGAGATGCCGACGCAAGGTGGGTCTGGGTCAATGACACCCTCCCCGCCGACGTCTCCTTCGTTTCAGCCAGTCCCCCTGAAACCAGCATTGTCGGTTCGACCATCCATTGGGTATTCGAAAACGTATCCCCGGGTCCCCATTCCATTGAGGTGACCGTATTCGTGAACAACGATGCAACGGGCAACATTACGAACGCCGTTGACCTGGATTATCAGTTGGAAACGGGCATTCAGATGCCCCATTCCCAGGACGTTGCAGTCGTGCAGGTATCAAATTTCACGATATCGAAAAATTCCCTCGAGGGAAGTGCTGGCATAGGCGAACTTACCACATTTAGGATTTATTTCAACAACACCTCTGACGCAGTTGTGCCTTGGGTGAACATCACGGACACGCTTCCTACTGGACTGGAATACGTTTCCGACGACGCCGATGCCCTGACGCCCTTTTACAACAGGAACCTTTCGGGGCTTCCGGCCATTGTATATACTTTCGCAGACGTTGGTCCGAACGATTACTTCTTCAACGTCACCGTGAGGGTGTCCAACGTGACGGCCCCTGGCGACGTTCTGGTCAATTCGATTTCTGTGGAATACGGAAACCAGACCCTCGTTGACGTGTCGCCGGTAACCGTTCAAGGCCCGGACATCGAAGTTGTAAAAATCGCCAATGAAAATCCCGTGGTCGTGGGCGGCGTGGCATCTTATACGATTTTCTTCAACAACAATGGTGAGGACGACGCCGGAACGGTATGGATAAACGAGACGGTGCCTGCCGGTTTCACGTATCTGGATTACTGGTCCCCAGAACCAGTCTCCCCGCCCGTTGAAGACACCATGCTTCGATTCGTCATTCAAGACGTCGTTCCAGGTGACCATTTCATAATCGTGAATTTCTCCGTGGGAACGGACCTTGCCAACAACAGCGCTGGAACCGAGGTCGTGGACAACACCGTCTTCCTTGAATACGAAGCGGTCAACGGTTATCCCCTTGCGGGGTCCAACGATACGGCTCAGATAACCGTCATCAGACCCGTGGTGACCATCTGGAAGGAAGTAAGCGACGTGACGGCATATCCGGAAGACGTGATTACGTATACTCTGTGGTATGAGAACACCGGTTCGGCCGTTTCCCCCATGGTATACGTCAACGACACCTTCCCGGCTTATCTTTCAATCATCGGTTCATCCGAACCCTACGCGGACCTGGGCGGCAATATGTACTCATGGGCAATCCCCAACGTCGCTCCAGGCAATTACTCATTTACCGTGGATTTCCAGATAGACGCATCGACGCCCGACATGACCTATATTAACAACACGGCAATGCTTGAATATGCGATAAATGACGACGTCTGGGCCGTGCCCGGCGTTTCAAACGAGGTTTCGACCCTCGTAATGACGGCCAACATTTCGGTCAGCAAGACGGGACCGCAGTTTGCATATGCCGGAGAAACGGTCATGTACGAAATCTGGTTCAACAACACCGGTTCGTCCCAAGCAGTAATTCACATCGAAGATTCGCTTCCTGCCGGCTTCACATACGTCAACAGTTCGGAAGTTACCAGCTTCGTAGGCGCCAATACGGTGACCTGGGACCTTGTGGTTCCGGGCCATTCAGATAACGTGGTATTCGTAAATATCTCGATATCCGATACGATTGCCGAAGGCGATTACGTGAACGTTGCGGACCTGGATTATTCCACACCGTCGGGATTCGCACTTCCGCCGGTATCAGACGACCACACCATCCACGTTTTCAATCCGGATATGACCGTCACAAAGGACGTGGACAAGAATGAAGCCAGCATCGGCGAGATACTGACTTACACCGTCACAATCAACATCACAGGAGGAGGTTTCACCGACGTGGAACTTACGGACATGTTCAATGCGTCCCATCTGGGATTCGTAGATTCCAACGTGACGAGTCTGCCCGGATACGACCCGGTTTCTTCGGACCCTGCCAATTACACGTATTCTATCATTGGCCTTGACGAGGGAACGTATCACTTCTGGATGACCCTGGAGGTTCTTCCTGGGTCAGCGGGCCTTCCCTCTGTGACTAACGCTATATTTGCTGAGAATTATGCAGGAACGACGAGTCTGGGAACCGATTCCGACACCGCTGTGACGGACATCATCGCCCCAGCAATTACCGTGACCAAGACCGTTGACCTTAATGTGGCAAGCCCTGGCGACATGCTGGTGTACAACATCACCTACAACAATCTGGGCAATGCCGATGCCGGCACCGTCTGGGTCAATGATACGTTCTCGCCCTGGGTTTCCTATGACAGCGACACCAGCGGTTTGGTTCCTCTGGTCAATGGAGATACCTACACCTGGATTTTCAACGATGTGGAACCGGGCAACAATTCATTCGAAGTGACCGTCCTGCTGGACGTTTCGGTCCCAGGAGAAACCGTCGTGCTCAATGGTGTTACGCTCAATTACACAACGGCAGGCGGATACCTGCTCACTCCCTCCAACGATACCGCCACCACGATAATCGTGTCAGCCAACATAACCGTTGAGAAGACGTCATCGACCCCCACCGTGGACCAAGGCGAAGTTTTCACTTACACAATTTATTATGACAACGAGGGAGACGCAATTGCCCAATGGGTTAACGTAACTGACGTTCTTCCCGCGGGCATTTCGTACGTCGATTCGTCGCCTGTAGGCAACCATTCCGCAGGAACGATATGGTGGAACTTCACAGACGTGTCCGTGGGCGGTCATCAAATAACCGTGACCGTGGTCGCCGACAACATAGACGACGGGGCAACTTACACGAACTGGGCTTTCCTCAATTACACCGATGCCAATGGCAATGTTCTCCCGGGTTCCTCCGACCCAGCACCGGTTCATGCAATTGCGGCCAACGTTTCCATAGTGAAAACGGCTGGCGACCACCAGGTGGATGCGGGCCAGACCTTTGATTACACGCTTACAATCGAGAACAACGGCGACGGGTCGGCCCAGTGGGTCAACGTTTCCGATACGATTCCTGGTGGAATCAACGTAATCGGAACCACTCCGACGACGTGGATAGACGGAACCACATATTACTGGAATTTCACGCTTGCCCCCAACGACGTTGAAATAATCGTCATAAGCGTTCTGGTTACGGAAACCACGGACCTTGCCGTCATCGACAACGCCGCCTTTTTGAACTATTCGGATTCAACGGGCGCGGTTTTGGGAAGCGACTGGGACAGTGATTCGGTAACCGTGCATGCTCCAGTCATAACGATAGACAAGGATGTCAACCTGGCGGAAGTATATCCAGGCCAGCAGGTCGTTTATACCATCAACGTCAGCAATTCTGGAACGGGGATTTCGCCCCTGGTGTATGTCAATGACACTTTCCCAGCAGACCTTGTTTTCAACAGTTCGTCTCATGCATTCGACGATTTGGGAGGCAATTCATACTCATGGAACTTCACCAACGTGGGCACGGGCGACATAACGATTACCGTCGTCTTCGACGTCCCGGATACCATCGTTGACAATACGTATCTGAACAATACCGCGGAACTTGAATACCATTATCAGGGTTTTGCCCTGCCGCCGGTTTCCGATTCGTCTCCTGAGGTTTCAACTCGGTATGTCGAGCCGGTGATTACCGTTGCAAAGACTGGATACTCCGACGTGGTCTATCCAGGTGACGTTGTCACGTTTGAGATTCATTACAACAATACGGGCAACGGAACGGG
>CAZPOY010000026.1:0-20321 GCA_964588345.1 uncultured Thermoplasmata archaeon | reverse complement strand
AGGCACGGCTAACAACGCCTCCCATGAAGGAGGGATAATGGTCATTTTACTTAAGCTTGAACACGTGGGCGCATCAGCCCTTTTTCTTCAAAAATAACCCTGCCAGCACCAAGGTAAGCACGGCAAATCCAGACATGAATACAAGCTGAAACCAGATGTCGCCGATGCCCCAGCCCTTGAGCATTATCCCTTTTAGGGCGTCTATCGCATACGTGAGCGGAACGACGTGCGAGAGGGGCTGAAGGATTTCCGGTATGGATTCGATGGGCCAGAGCATGCCGGTGACCAGAAGAGAGGGAAATACGATGAGGGGGAACATCTGAATGGCCTGCAACTCATTTTTGGCCGCCGCGGAAAGCAGAATGCCAAGACCTTGGTGACCTATCCCCAACAGCATCAAGACCACCATGACCAGGAAGACCGACCCCATGACAGTAATGTCGAACAACAGCAAGGCGGCTCCGAATACCACAAGTGATTGGACCAATGCGACCACTGAAAAGGCCACGGCGTTCCCCAGGACTATCTCAAAGGGGTTCAGAGGCGTCGTAAATGCCCGTTCCAGCGTGCCGTCGTTCCTTTCCCGGACGAGGGTTATCAGGGTTATCATTAGGGTGACCATCATCACCGCATATCCGATTATTCCCGGTGCCAGGTTGTCGATGAACTCTACCTGGTCTCCACCATATATGTAATCCACGGTGAGGTTGACCGCCGGTTCCTCCACGGGCATTCCCATGGCCTGGGCATAGGCCTTCATGGTTTCCTGCAGCGACGAAGAGAGTTCCTGGAGAATTACGGAAGTTATTTGGGAATTGGTTCCGTCCATGTAAAGTTCAAGATGCACTTGGTCCCCCGTCATTACGGCAGCCATGACGGATTGCGTGAAATTCTGGGGCAATATGAGGGCCCCCCACGCCACTCCTTCTTCGACGTTTTCAATGGCCTTATCCCGAGTGTTTTTCTCCTTCCAATCGAAGTATTCCTGATTGACGTTTTCCAGAATCATGTCGCCCATGGGTTGCAGTTCAGAAGCGTTGGGATTCTGGGCAAACCCTTCGGGCATCTGGTCGGCATTGTAAACGGCCATGCCCAGATTCTTTGGTTCTCCTCCAAAGGTATAGCCGAATATTACTATCATGAGGAGGGGGACGGCGATGATGAATGCCAGGGTTCTTTTGTCGTGACGCAATATGGAAAGTGTCTTGCGGGCAACGCCCAGGGTTCTCCGGATGGCACTCATGCTTCCGCCTCCTTTGTAAGTACCAGGAAGGCATCTTCTAGGTCCTCGGTCCCCGTTTCGTCCATTATGTCCGTGGGCTTTCCCTGCTTGATGAGCCGGCCTCGCCTCATGAATCCCACGATGTCACACTTTCTCGCCTCGTCCATGTAATGAGTCGTGATTACGATGGTTTTTCCCTTCTTCTTTTGTTCGTGAAAGTGATTCCAGAACGATTCCCGCAGCACCGGGTCCACCCCCACCGTGGGTTCGTCTAAAATCAAAAGGTCCGGGTCGTGCATCATGGTGCAAATCAGGGAAAGCCGGTGCTTCATGCCTCCCGACAGGTTCGACACGATTTCGTTGGACCAATCTTCCAGGCCCACAAGCTTCAGCAGCTCTTTGGAACGTGCCGGAAAATCCTTCCTGGGAATGGCATATAGGTCGGCGAAGTACCGCAGATTGTCCAATACCGTCATTCCCTGAAATAACGCTAGTCCCTGGGGCATGTATCCGACCCGACGGATTATGTCCACTTTGCCGGGCTTGCCGCCTAGGAGAGAAAATTCACCAGAGGTGGGCTTCAATGTGCCCACGACCACTCGGACCGTGGTGGTTTTTCCAGCGCCGTTGGGACCCAGAAGGCCATATACTATGCCTTTGGGTATCTCCAGGTCCAGTTGGTCAACCGCGGTGAAGTTGCCAAACTTCTTGACAAGGCCCTTTATGGAAATGACGTTCATGCCTTCTCCCCCTCCATGCCGTGGATTAAGACCTTGACCATGCGCGATATGTTCTCTTCGTCAAGTTCCATGAGGGGGTCTTTTCCGAGAAAGGCCTTGAACAGGACCGACCTTACCAGAAAGCTCTGAATCATTACGGCGGTGATGTGGGGTTCTGTAGCACCCATCTTTTCCAATATCGAAGACAGTGCCTGTACGCCATCTTTCGCACCGGAAGCGGCTTCTTCGAGCATGCCCCTTCTGGGGGCGTCGGCAATGAGTAGTTTGATCAAGCGCGACCGCTTCGACATCTCATGGAAAATGAAAAGGCATACTTCCGTAAGATTCTCCTCTTTGGTCTTCTGATGTGAAAACGGTGGTACCCTTGAAGCAACCTTGGGGATGTCCATCTCCCTCTCAAGCGTTTCTTTGAAAAGATTTTCTTTCGTGTCAAAATGACGGAAAAGGGTGACCTCGTTCACATCCGCCTTCTGAGCAATCATCCGCGTGGTCGTACCGTCGTATCCGTTTTCGCAGAATAGGTCAACGGCAGCATCGATTATGGCATTTTTTGTGTCTTGGGGCGTCCTTGACATAAAGCAAGTAATTGCTTACATGTATATATGCCTTTTGTTCGGTCTGTGAGCATTTTCAATGGCGGTTTCAATCCCCCATTGCCTCATTCAAAGATTCGACTGTTTCGAGCATGTTTTCGGGTTTCGTCCTTCCGCCTCTTTTCCAAAATACCACGAATTCATCGTTGGACCTCACGTTGTATCCCGGCAGGTTCTCCGGCGGTTCCTTTTCGGTTTTAAAAAGGAAAACGGAGTGTATGTGATGGTTTGTATTTCTTGGACCGCCCGGGGTACTAAAATGGTAGTCAAAAATTAGCCAGTCTTCACCCTGTAACTTTCCCATTAGCAAATTGGTCGCTTTCCTTGAAAAACCTCTTTGGAAATCCTTGAAATTTAATATTCCCTCTTTCTCCAAAATGCCCGTTTCATCCTCTCGTGAATAGGTCATTCCCGTTTCATCGGCGAGATTTTTCAACTTCGCGATGCGTTTTTTCTCCTTGCTTCTTGCAAAGAAGAATATAGCTGCAAAGAGGACAGCCATTCCCAATAAAATGAATATCACTATCGTGGTCACGAGGATACACATGAAGGTTTCGCTCATCATCGTTTGTCTCCGCGCATGATATGTTCCAATGGAGGTACACTAAAAAAGATTTCTTCAACAAAAAGGAGTGATGCACGTCAAAACCTAAATATCCAAGTAGTTATCCTCACCCATGCCCTCATCCGATGAGAATAATGTGGAAGAGCTTTTGAAAAAGGCCAACGAGCCGGGCAAAAAGGCCTTGGAACTCCACCCCTACTACCGGGGAAAACTTCAGGTCATGCCCAAGGCGCCGATAAACAGCATGGACGATTTCGGCATCTGGTACACGCCGGGGGTGGCTCAACCATGCTTGGAGATAAGCAAGGACCCCAGCAAATCATTCGTGCATACCAATAGATGGAACGCGGTTGCCGTGGTATCCGACGGAACCAGGGTTCTCGGTCTGGGGGACATTGGCCCCGAGGCCGCCATGCCCGTCATGGAAGGCAAGGCAATGCTCTTCAAATATCTGGGTGGCGTCGACGCATACCCCATTTGCCTGGATACGAAGGACACGGACGAGATAATCCGTACCGTCAAGCTTCTGAAGCCCACTTTCGGAGGGATAAACCTCGAGGACCTTTCCTCTCCCAAGTGTTTTGAAATACTTGACCGGCTCAGGGAGGACCCGGAGATGGACATTCCCGTATGGCATGATGACCAGCAGGGAACGGCCACAATCCAGGTTGCCGGGGCCATGAACGCCTTGGAACTTGTGGGGAAAAAATGGGCCGAGTCTCTGTTCACGCTCGTGGGCACCGGTGCTGCCAACATTGCAACGGCCCGGGTTTTGAATGCCGCGGGAGTGCCCTGGAAAAATATGCTTATGATGGATTCGAAGGGCATATTGGGAGAACACAGAAGGGACCTTGAGGAGAATAGAAAACATCATCCCCTCAAATGGGACCTTGCCAGAAAGACCAATGGCGAAGGCCGGGAAGGTGGCATCACTGAGGCGATGAGTGGTGCCGACATCGTCATTGCAGCGTCAAAGCCGGGTCCTGGAACGATAACCAAGAAACAGGTTCAAGGCATGGCCAACGATGCCATTGTTTTCGCATCAGCCAACCCCGTACCAGAAATTTGGCCTTGGGAAGCCGAAGAAGCAGGGGCCAGGATAATCGCCACGGGAAGGTCGGATTTTCCCAATCAGATAAACAATTCCCTGGGCTTTCCCGGCATTTTCCGGGGAACCTTAGACGTGAATGCAACGACCATCACCGACGGCATGTGCATCGCTGCAGCCGAAGAATTGGCCAAGGTTGCCAAGGACAAAGGGCTCAGGGAAGATTACATCGTTCCCACCATGGACGAATGGGAGGTTTTTCCCAGGGAGGCGGCTGCCGTTGGGGTACAGGCCATAATCGATGGGGTGGCTAGAAACAAGCTTACGCACCAAGAATTATTGGAAATGGCAGAATTTCTCATAAGAAATGGCCGGGAATCGACAAAACTTTTGCAACATTCGGAAATGTACGGTCCTAGACGTTGAATTACCCTTTTGCCGGAATCTGGCTGCCGCAATAATCGCATCCTCAGCAAAACCGTCATGTTTCTTGACCATTAGTTTGATTGGAGCGGTAATCTTCATTTTGTCTGTGCACGTGACCTAAAGGACCATGCGATTAAAATCAAGGCTACAACACCTATGCCGATTCCTATGATTTTTGGAGTCCCGATATTTTTTATCTGAGTGATTATGCCCGTGTCTTCCTGAGATGGCACGGTTTTTTTCCACACCATGTCTTTGGAATCGGTCTTGACGACAAAAGTGGTATAATCATCGTTGAACTCATATTCGTAACCGTCCTCCCAAGATTCGTTGGTCTCGTACATGAATAAAAAACGCTCTTTCTCGAATTTCCAGACGGATTCTTTGACATTCTCTCGATATATCTCGTCATCATAATTGGTGTATTCGGATGTGAGAAGTGCCTTTCCATCTTTTTCAAAAACAATTGTCATCTTTGTTTCGTAATCCTTTCCAGATTCCCTGTAAACCCATTCTCCTATAATTCGACTTTCCGGGGAAGGAGTGGTGGCGGTCATGACTGGGGCAAAGGTAACAACTCCAAGCAATACTACCATCGACATGCAGGAAACCATCGTTTTGTTCATTCAGTCTTTCATTTTTGTATAGGTTATTAAAAGTATTTGACACGGAACGAGGTGTCAAATTATTGACAACCTTTGGGAATTTTTCCTGCAATTTACGTAAAGACGTACCTAAATTTCGTTTTTTGCGAAAATTAATTGTTGTATGCCTGTCACCGTTTTTTAATTAACATTAGAGTGCCTGCTACAATGGCAAAGGGGATGAATATCGTGCCACAGCACATGGAACAACAGACGTTGCCTTCCCTTTCGTAAGTCATCTCGCTGGCACTGGAATCCGTGTCTGTCAAGGTGAGTTCCGAGTAAAAGCCACCGAATTCGTAAGCATTTTCATAGGTCCCATAATCTAGTTCCAAAATCAGTAAACCGTCACTGATTTTCCATGAAAAATCGTCAACGTTCTCCCACCCCTCTCCGCCGTGCTTATTTGTGCCGGTGCCGTCGGAATTGAATATCAGGATGTCGTAAACGGTGAATCCCCCACTGTCGGTTTCATATTTCCATTCGCCAAGAATCATTCGTTCGTCCAAAGGGCTGGCCAGGGTGCTCAAAGGGAGCGCGATGGAGGCGACCAAGGTCATTGCCAGGATTATTTGCAGGATCTTCATGTTATCATCGCGTTACAAAACTATTCTTCCTTTTAAAGATAACGAGGGCTCCAAGCATCATGGCCCCTGGAATGAAGGCCGTACCGCAGCAGCAGGCAGCGCATGCGTTGCCTTCTCGCTCAAATAACTGCTCGTGGCTGTTGTTGAGAAAATAGCTTGTCAGTGTGAGCTCGCCGTAAAAATCAGCAAATTCGTATTCGAACTCCCCTTCATAATCCCAATCAACCTCGTAGATGTAAATGATTTCGCCTTCGATTCGCCATTCCAACACGTCTTAACGGAGCTTCTCACCGTTTTCAAACATTCGGAAGAGGCCCGTTCCGTCGGATTCGAAAATGTAGACCTCCTCATAGTTGTCCGTATCGTAGGGATGGCTCACCCAGGTTCCCACCATCATCCTTTCGTCGAGAAAGCCCCGCTTGTGCAGGCACGGATGCTATGTTGAGCAATATGATGAGCAAGGCGACGAGGGTGAGCATCTTCATGAAAGGACCGTTTTGATATGGCTATTTAAAAATTATCACAGATTGGGCTCTTGATGGATACTTCAACCGTTTTGTTCATCTGCGCCTAATCCATATGGCAAGAGGGAGGAGAGCAACTGCAGGCAGCATTATGATGCCACAGCAAGCGGAACAGCACACGTTGCCATTTCTCTCGAGAATTATGTCTCCTTCTTCATCAGAGAGGGTAAGTTTGGAATACATGTCAGAAAATTCGTAATCATACGCATACCAATCATCGTACCCCTTCTCGGTTAACCAGTATTGTCCATCTTCAATTTTCCATTCGAATTCCATGTCATAATAGGTACTGATTTCCCACGTCTGTTCTCCAGTTCCGTCTGAATTCCAGGTGATGGTCGTCTTTTCTCCATCCAACTGGGTTTCCCATTCCCCCACGAACATTCTCTCATCCATGGGGTTGGCATTTGCCGGTTCGGATATGAAGAACGTCATGGCGATGAATGCGCTGAGCATTATGGCGTATAACACGGTGTTTTTCATGGCCAAAAGATTGACGTTTCTCCTAGAAATACCTATCTTTCGGATTTGCCGGCTAAGGGGTTGGATTTTTATCTCCAAAAGCGTTTGCCCTCGTCATGAAACCAAAGGTCGACCCCAGCGCGCACATCATGGAAAACACCTACATCTCCGGCAATGTTGAAATCGGTCCCAACGTTTTCATCCTCCCATTCTGTTCCATTCGCGGCGACATCGAGCCGATAATCATCGGCAAGGGAACTAACGTCCAGGACGGTGTCATCATGCACACGGCTGAGGGGGCGCCCACCATAATCGGGAAGAACGTCTCCGTGGGCCACGGAGCCATCGTTCATGGAGCAACGGTGGAAGATGACTGCATAATCGGCATGAACGCCACCGTCTTGAACAATGCGAAAATCGGCGCTGGGTCCATCGTGGGGGCAAACGCCCTTGTGAAGGAAAACTTCGAGTGTCCTGAAAACTCGCTTCTGGTGGGAGTGCCTGCCAAGGTCATACGCACCGACCCCAAGATGAGAGGATACGGCAAAGAGAATGCTGAGGAATATCACAAATTGAGAAAGGAATACCTATCCGGTGAACACGAAGTCCATTGAAGTTCAATATTTATTCTTTCTCCTAAGGAGCGCCAGAATGGGCATGCCAATGGCCCCGAGTCCGAAATACACAAAGCACATGGGGCAGCAAACGCCGCAGACGTTTCCTTTCTTTTCAAAGGGCCCCCATTCACCGCCAAATTCGCCCATATAAGTAAAGGTCACTTCCGTGTACATCGAGTTGAAATCGTATTTGCATTCATCTTCATAATTTCCCCAGTCGAAAATGATGGTTCCGTTGTCCGTGAGAGACCAGTTGAAGTCTTCTTCACTATCAAATCCACTTCCTTCCGTGACGTAAAGGCCGGTCCCGTTCATGTAGAATGTGAGCGTGGTCGTATGGTTCGACGTAGACTCTCCGCTGTACGTCCATGTCCCCACGAAAAATGGATAATCAGCAACGTCGGCCGAGGCCGTTGGAGCGAACCCGGCAAAACTTATGAACAATGCAAAAGCCATGATCCAGCCAAAGACGTTTTTTGCTTTCATGACTGGGAATCCGCCAAACACCCTAAAATACTTTGCGAAGTAGGTTTTTTCAGCATTGTTTAAAAAGCATGATGGCATCCCATTGACGATAACATGGCAGACAGACGCGTTACCAACCTGGCAGAACTCGTGGTGAATTATTCAATAGGCGTAAAAAAGGGAGACGAAGTCATGATAAACGTTCCCGTGGCTGCGGAACCTTTGGCTATGGAGATATACGGGGCCGTTCTCAAAGCCGGCGGACATCCGCTCATGCTTCCCAATTTTGAAAAACAGTCGGAAACGTTTTACGAATTGGCCCAGGACCATCATCTCGATTTCCTTTCGCCCCTGAAAAAGCACATCTACGAAAACGTCGATTGTTCGATTTCCGTTCTTGCCAGCAGCAACACTAGGAGATTGTCCAACGTTCCCCCTGATAAATTGGCCAGGAGCGCGGCAGCTTCAAGAGAACTGAGCCAGAAGATGATGGAGAGGAGTTCGACGGGAGAATTCCGCTGGGTCGGCCTCCCCTTTCCAACTTCCGCCATGGCCCAGGAAGCGAACATGTCGCTTACCGAATATGAGCGCTTCGTTTATGGCGCCTGTCATGCCGACAAAGACGACCCCATCGCCGAGTGGAAGAAGATGTCCGCCAAGCATGATGATATGATAAAAGTCCTTGAAAAGGCGGACGTGCTGGAGTTCCACGGAGAAGATACCGAACTCAAGATGTCGGTCAAGGGAAGAACATGGATCAACTGTGACGGCGACAAAAACATGCCCGACGGCGAAGTGTTCACAGGTCCCATTGAAGATTCGGTGGAGGGGCATATCCGATTCACGTTCCCGGGCATTTACTACGGCAAGGAGATTGAGAATATTCGCCTTGATTTTGAGAAGGGCAAGGTCGTGAAAGCCACGGCGGAAAAGGGCGAAGATCTCTTGAACACCCTCCTGGAAATGGAAGACGGCAACCGGCGCCTTGGCGAAGTGGCCATCGGCACGAATTTCGGCATAAGAAAGTTCACAAGGAACATTCTTTTCGACGAGAAACTGGGCGGAACGGTCCACATGGCCATCGGCAACGGCTATCCGGAAACCGGGAGCAAGAACCGCGGTTCGGTCCACTGGGACATGATAAAGGACATGAAGGACGGAGGAGAGATAATCGCCGACGGGACTACCGTGTACAAGAATGGCAAGTGGGTTGCTTAAATATAAAAAAATCACAAAAGAAAATCCAACGCTTCGTATTCGACGAAATGCTTGAAGCCCACTTTGCGAGCCAATTTGACGGAACCTTTGTTTTCAGACCAAACGTTCCAGTGCAGGGTCCATCCCTCCCTCCGGGCTTTCTCGATGCAAGCACCGGCCAACGCCGTCCCGACACCCTTTTTCTTGAAAGGGTCATAGACGCAAACGCCGATTCCCCTTTCGTCTTGTACCGGATACTCGAATAGGCACCAACCGGCAAGCACGTCACCCTTCAAAGCGCAAAAACCGCCACCGTACTTGAAAAATCGTTTCCTGGAAACCCACATGGTCCGTATCTCCTCGGTGAGCCCCCGGATGTTTTGAAGGTCGGATTCTAAAATATCAGGCCTAACTTCCACAATGTCGAATTCTGCGGGGCAAGAGGGTGCAGGGGGAATTTTCTCACTGAGGTTTAACGTGAAGAAAGTTCTCTTTTCGAAAGAATGGGTTCTGTCTCCAACAAGTTCCGTGACAGAATCTTTCCAATTGTCGTCATAGACTATTTCGCCCGTTTTGTGGCCCAGAGATTTTGCAAAGGGGATGACCTTCTCTTCCAGCATCTTTTTGGCGTGTTCATAAGCATCATCGGTCTTTTTTCCGGCGATGAAAATTCCCCCGTGCTTTTCCCAAGCAAGAACCGTTTCTGGGTTTTCGACATTGTCAAGAGATATCTCTCCTTCGACGTGGCCATGCAGGATGGAACAAGGGTTCAGGTGGTCAGGAAGTTCTTTTAGGACCCATTCAATTTTATCTGAGGGTCCGTCGTTCCATTTGGGAAAATCTGAACGCTTTTTCATCGTGTTCCAAAATCCTCTCAGACTTATTATCTTATCCGCTCTTCGTCAAACTAATGGGCTAAAGTTAAGTACTTTTCAAATTTTCCACAGACAATGACTTCCCTCCCAAACCTATCCCAATGGGGCGTATCCGCCAGAAACTATCTGGGCGAAAAGGACCTTCCCGGCATGTATGAAGTGGTCATGGCAAGCATGACCGCCGACGGCTTGGAGGAATATGAAACGTTTGAGGATTTCAAGGCAGGATACGAACATCTGGTGAGATGCGACCCTGAAAAAGACATCCTGATTGTGGAAAACGATGGGAGGGTCATTGGATATACGCGGGTTTATTGGAACGACGTAAAAGAAGGATATCTAAGGTACCAGCATCTTTCAAATCTTTTGCCAGAGTGGAGAAAAGACGGGCTGAGAAAGAGGATGCTAGAATGGAATGAGGAGCGAATAAAGGACATCGCCACTTCCCACGACCCGGAAAGGGAGAAAAAAATGTCCGTCTGGGCAATGGAGGAATCCTCGGAAAACGAGATTTACAAAGAAATGGGATATCGCCCCATGCGTTATTTTTATGAAATGCTGGCACCTTTGGACGACGTCAAGCAGGTTGTTCCCCCCAAAAACGTCTGGATTCGACCTACGAAGGAAAATGAACTCAAAAAGGTTTTCGATGCCGAAAACGAGGCGTTCAAGGACCACTGGGGGGTTCCAGATGAGGACGACCCGTACTACCGGCTGGAAGAAAGGATGGAGAAAAAATACTTCTCGCCTGAAATGTGGTTGTCGGCCTGGGACAATGATGAGGTGGCCGGAGAGATTCTTTTGATTGTTTCCGAGGATGAAAATCGAATATTCAACCGCAAATGGGGATGGGTGGCCAGCCTTTCGGTTCGTAGAGAGTGGCGGAACAAGAGGGTGGCAAAGGCATTGATGAGCAGGGGGTTGTCACTGCTAAAAGAAAAAGGGATGGAACATGCAGGGCTAGGCGTTGATTCGTCTAATCCTACCGGGGCCCTCCAGTTATACGAAAGTTTCGGATTCCGCCCCCACAAGAAATCCATTGCATACTCAAAACCCCTCATCCTCTCTTGAACTGCGAAACCAACATTCCGGCGAACATCAAAAGGCACCCTCCAAGTTCCCGCAAACCCAATTCTTCTCCGAGAACGACCCACCCTCCCAATACGGCAAAAACGGCTTCAAGACTCAGTATGATGGCCGCATGGGACGGGTGAATTTTCTTTTGCCCCACAACCTGGAGAGTATATGCGATTCCCACCGAAAGAAAACCACCGTAAAGAATGGGAACAAGGGCATCATCAATCCCCTTTAATGTGGTGGTCTCGAATAAAAAACTTACAATAAGGCTCAAGAGGGCACACACGGCAAACTGGGCCCCCGCCAGTTCAAATGAATCCGCGTCAGGAGAGAGGCGTCCTAGCATTAGAACATGCACGGCCCAAAAGAACGCTCCTGCTAATACGAAAAGGTCACCGGTGGCAATTCGCAAATCACGAACGCTTAGCAGGTAAAGACCCATTACTGCTAGTCCGGCACCGGACCAGCCCAAAATGCCCGTGCGTCTTCCAATGACCAGACCTAACAGAGGGACCAGTACAACGTAGAGTCCTGTTATGAAACCGGCCTTTCCTGCAGTGGTGTATACCAATCCAACCTGCTGAAGACTAGCGCCGAAAAATAGCACGACGCCAAGAAGAAGGACCCAATGCCAGGGAAAATGGCTCTTTTCATGCGTTTTTTCTCTACTTTCTTTGATTCTCCGATATGCAATGAAAGGAATGAGGACCAAACAACCAAGGGCGAACCGAATGCCGTTGAAAATGAAGGGACCAACGTGTTCCATGCCCATGCGTTGGGCAACAAATGCGAACCCCCAGATGGCTGAAGCCAGAAGAAGCAAACCGGAAGAACTGAGTCGGGACACATGGGTGCATGATAATTCTCTGATTTAGTCATTTTCAAAACAAAAAAGACCTCAATATTAGGCATACCTAACATTTCAGGGCATATGTATAGGTAAAAGTTAGGCATACCTAATTCTAGGTGAAACAAATGAAAACAGAAAACAAGAAAAAAGTGCTGGGAACCCTTGTGGTTCTGGGTCTCTTCACAATGCTTCCCCTACTGACCCAGGGAGCAAACAACGTAGATGTCATCGGCAATGGCACCAATGACATTAGTACCTCGGTGAGCAAACTCGACGCTCCTGAAAGCCAAATACCCGAAGAAAAAAAGGAGATGGATGACCCGGCCCAAATAAACCCGCCCCAGGACGTAGTGTCCATCATGGGAACGGACAACCCCATAGTCGGACCACCGTTGACCGGGCCCTTCATACCCATGGCTTCCGAACAACCCATCATAGGCCCCCCGATAAAGGACTATCCGCGAAGCGATGACGGCCCCATGGACGGGACCCAAGTCGAGGTAGATGTGGTTGAAGATACGAATCTTCGCGGTGTGACGGCTACAAGCGCTTACTACATGGTCTGAGCGTGAAAATAAAGACCAAGACCTCACCCAAACTTCAAAGCCCGGGGATTGCCTCCGGGCTTTGTTGGGGGTTGATTTTCAGATATTCATAAATCCCATTAAAGCATTTCAAAATCATGAATTTCCATTTCCAAGAAGTCACGGAAAATAATTATCTCGAACTCATCGGTCTGGAAGTAAAAGAGGACCAGAAAGACAACTTTTTCTATGGTTCCACAAAGCCCAACATAATGTCCCTTGCCCAAGCCCACGTCATCGGTGGCGTCGTACTGGTAGCATGCCTTGGCAACGAAATGGTAGGTTCCGTATACTACCACCCTGACACGTCCGACCAGAATGAAGAAGGCCGTGCGTGGCTTACGCGAATGATGATAGACAAAAAATTCCAGGGCAGAGGCCTTGGGAGGAAAACGATGCTCCTGCTCATCGAACGCATAAAGGAGGAAACCAAGGGCGGGACGACGAAGCTCGGCCTTTCTTACGAACCCCATAACAAGGTCGCTGAAAACCTGTACCGTTCCCTCGGATTCGAACAAAGCGGGAAGCCCATGAAAGGGCAGACCGTTGTTTGGAGAAATGTTGACTTGATAAATCCGGAATGAAGAGAAGGTGTCAGAATTTTTGCGCCATCACTTCATATCAGATGAACCACGAGTCCGCTTCTCAGCTTCGGTTCGAACCATGTGCTTTTGGGTGGCATGACGTTGCCCGAATCGGCCACCTTCATGAGTTGTTCAACGGTCACCGGATAGAGCGAAAAGGCCACTTCGTATTTGCCCGAGTCAACTAGTTTCTCAAGTTCGCCGGTACCCCTTATCCCGCCTACGAACTTGATGTTCTCGGCAGTCCGGGGATTTTCTATGCCCAGGATGGGTCCCAGAAGGTTGTCTTGGAGAATGGCCGCATCCAAACTCTTTACGGGGTGGCCGGGGGGATAGGTCCCTTCCTTGGGCGTCAACCCATGCCATCTGCCGCCTAGATACATCGAATAATGGTGAACGTCCTTGGGCGACGGCGGAGCACCTTCCTCTATTTCAAAAAGGTTGGCAACCTTTTCCATGAACCTTTCACGACTGTTTCCGTTGAGGTCTTCCACCACCCGGTTGTAAGGGAGAATCTTCATGTGGGATTCGGGAAACAGCACCGCCAGGAAAAAATTGTACTCCTCTTCGCCGGTGTGGGACGGGTCGTTCTTCCTCTTTTTCTGGGCCACAATTGTTCCGGCTGCGCTCCTGTGATGCCCGTCTGCGACATAGACATGGTGAACTTCGGCGAAGATGCCCCTAATCGCGTCCACCGTGGCATCATCATCCACCTTCCACAGCGTATGGCGGATGCCGTCCGGCGCAGTGAAATCCACTTCGGGTTCTTTTTCCGAACAGTATCGTTCCTGGATCGAATTTATTCCGTCAATGTCCTTGTACGTAAGAAAAACGGGTCCGGACTGGGCCGACTGTGTTTCGATGTGCTTTACCCTGTCCGCTTCCTTATTGGGTCTGGTAAACTCGTGCTTCTTGATGAGTCCGTTTTCGTAGTCCAGGGCAGAGACCGTTGCCACGAGGCCCACCTGTGAGTGGTCGCCCATTATCTGCCTGTAAAAGTAATAAGTCGGCTTCGAGTCTTGAACCATTATGCCCTTGTTCTGAAGCTCTTCAAGGTTCTTCCTGCCCTGCTGATATACTTCTTCGCTGTAAAGGTCCACGTCCTCGGGTAGGTCCACTTCCGGCTTCACCACCCTGAGGAACGAGAGCCGGTTCTCCCCGACCATCTGCCTTGCCTCTTGCGAATCAAGAACGTCGTAGGGGGGGGATGCCACCTGCTCCGCTTTGTCGTTGATTGGCCTTAATCCTTTGAAGGGTCTGACAACCACCATCATCTCACCTACGAGAGTTCCTCGATGACCGCTTCTGCCACCATGATTCCGGCCCGGGTCTGACCCTCATGAGTCTGGGCGCCGATGTGGGGCGTGCATATGAGATTTGGTAGTTCCAAAAGTTTGTTCCCTGCCGGCGGCTCCTTTTCGAACACGTCCAGCGCGGCAACGGCAACCTTGCCTGATTTCATCGCGTCGTATAGCGCGTCTTCATCGATAATTCCGCCTCTGGCCGCATCGATTATCCTAACCCCTTGCTTCATTTTGGCAAACGCCTGGTTAGATATCATGTGCTTGGTTTCAGGCGTCAGAGGAAGGTGGAGCGTTATGAAATCGCTTTTGGCATATATGCCGTCCAGGTCTGCATTCTCGTATTTGTCGGACTTAACAAAGGGGTCGTAGGCGATTATCTTCATTCCGAAGGCCGATGCTCGGTCTGCAACCGCCTGGCCTATGCGTCCCATGCCGATGATTCCCAGGGTTTTTTGGTAAAGCTCGTTGCCCTTGAGATTTTTCTTCTCCCACTTTCCGTCCTTGGTGGTGACGGTCCCCTTCACGATGTCCCGGACGGTGCAAAGCATCAATCCCATGGTGAGTTCGGCAACGGTCTGGGTGGTGGCCGTGGGCGTGTTTCTTACAACAACTCCTTTCTTTTTTGCTTCCTCCAGGTCGATATTGTCCAACCCGATGCCGGCCCTGCCGATGGCCTTGAGCTTTTCGGCCCTGTCGAAGGTGTCCTTTCTCACCTTGGTGGCGCTCCTGACTACCATCCCTTCGCAGTCCGATGCTAGTTCCGGAATCTTTTCCTTCGGTTCATCCCAAGCTTCCACGAGTTCGAAGCCCGCTTCTTTCAGTTTCTCGATGCCTTCATCGGCTATCTTGTCGCAAACGATTACTTTCATTTCACAGCCCCCATATGTCATTTATGTGCCAGATGAGCGATTTGACTTCGGTGACGTCCCACTCGCCCATGTGGCCTATGCGGAACGTCTTTTCCTTGAGATTGCCGTAGCCGTTGCTTATCATGTAATTGCGCTTGGCCAGTTCCTTGTTCAATCCGGCCACGTCCTTGCCCTGGGTGTTCTTGATGGTGGACACCGTTACGGATTCATAGCCCGGTTCCGAGAACATCTCAAAATGCTTTCTGGCCCATCTTTGGGCGTATTCCGCCATGTCCTTGTGCCTCTGGTATCTTCCAGCAGAGGTCTCTTCCAACATCCTTCCAAGCTGGTAATCCAGAGCGTACATCAGGGAAACGTTGGGCGTTGCCGGATTCTGCTTTTTCCGACCGTAGTAATCGTGAATGTGGGCAAGGTCCGTGTAAAGGCCTCTTCCAGGAACCTTTCTCGCCCTCTCAATGGCCTCGTCCGAGTAAATGGCGATGGAAAGTCCCGGTGGGAGTGCGAAGGCCTTCTGCGTTGAGGTGAATATTATGTCGCTCTTAATTTTGTCGGGCTCAAGAAGGTCGCCACCCATCGACGAGACGGCGTCGATGACGTACATCACATCAGGATATTCTTTCTTGATGGCCTCGCCTATCTCATAGACAGGGTTTCTGATTCCAGTGGAAGTTTCGTTGGCAACCATGGTGACCGTGTCGTAATCCCCTTTGGACAGGGCCTCAAGGACCATTTCCGGCTTCACGGCCTTGCCCCATTCCACCTCCAGGGCGTCTGCTTCCTTCCCCGAATTGGAAATGGTCTTATGCATTCTTTGCGAAAATGCTCCGCACACCCCGCAAAGCGCCTTCTTCCTCACCATGTTCCGGGCCGTGATGTCCATCCATAGCGTTCCCGATGAGGTTACAACGGTAATGTTCTGGTCCGTATCAAAATATCTTCTGAGCTGGGTCAGCACGGAATCGTAAAGGTCCGTATATTCCTGGCTCCTATGTCCTACCAGATGTTTCGTCTGCTGGTTCAGCAATTCCGGCGGGGTTTCCGTCGGTCCGGGGATGAACAATCGCTTGTGCAAGATTTACCACCGGCACCACATTAAAATGGGATTATTAAGGTTTGCCGGCGACACACCGTGCTTTTCAATAACGCTTCAACCCCATCATTTATATATGATAAGATTGTGCCCTCAATTCCTTCGCCGAAAACATCAGGAGTGAAATAATGGCAAGAATGCATGCTAGAAAAAAGGGAAGTTCCGGTTCAAACAGACCTTATCTCACGGATAACCCAGACTGGGTACCGCTTCGTGAAAATGAGATTGAAGAGACCGTTTTAAAACTTCAAGGCGATGGCTTTTCAAAAGCCCAAATTGGCATCAAGTTGAGGGACCAATACGGCATCCCTTCGGTAAAATTGGCAACGGGTAGGTCCATTCAGGACATACTTGAGGAAAACGACATAAAGCCGAGGCTGCCCGAAGACCTTTCCAACCTCATACGGCGGGCCGTGAATCTTAGCGAACACATGGAAAGGAACAAGAAAGACCTTCACAACAAGAGGAACCTGGCCCTTGTCGAGTCGAAAATTCGACGGCTCGTCAAGTATTACAAGAAGCAGGGACGCATTCCCCAAAGCTGGAAATATTCCCTTCAGACCGCCAAGCTTGAAGTGGAGTAGTCATGTCTGGTCGGGGCGAGAAAGACCCCATAGCCCGTTCTCTGGGAAGCGACTTTTTCGGACGCGTGAAATATGTTGCAGAAAAGCTCATTGAGCACGAAGGTGACATTCGGGTTGTAACCCACAACGATTCTGATGGGATTTGTGCCGGTGGGGTCATCGGGCAAACCCTAAAGCGGCTGGACAAAAGTTTTCACATGTCCTCGGTAAAAGGACTCAACGAAACGCTCATTGAGAAGATTGACGAAGAAGAGAATGAGCTTACCGTCATACTGGACATGGGTTCTAGTCATCTTGACAAACTTGAAAAGACCGCCGGGCGGACGCTGGTCATTGACCATCACGCCATAGCAAGCAAGGGAAGAAAATCCGTGGTTCTTCTGAACCCGCATAATTACGACCGGGACGGTTCTCGCGAGGTAAGCGGCTCGACCATGTCCTTCCTGGTCTCCCAAGCCATTTCAAAGGACAACTGGGACCTTTTGGGTACGGCTTTGGCCGGCGCCATGGGAGACCGGCAAGACATCGGGGGATTTACCGGGATAAATCAGCTTCTTCTGGAACTGGGTGTTGAAAAGGGCTACCTCCGCGTCTCCCGAAAAATGGACATCATGGACATTCCGCTAGAAAGAGCCATCCCCGCAAGCTTGGACCCGTTCTACAAAAATTATTCCGTATCACCAGAAAGATGCATCGAGGATCTACAGAGGATGGGGATAAACCACGGCAAAAAGCCCAGCGACCTTAACGACGATGAGAATACTTCATTGGCTACGCTGCTTTCCACGGAATTGGTACGGTCGGGCATTCGGCCGGAGAGCATAGAACTTTTGAAAAAAGTAAAAATCGAAGACAAAAAACGATTTTTCGAAGCCCGGCGCTTATCGGACATGGTAAACGCTTGCGGCAAGATGGGGGAACGGGGCATCGGGCTTGCATTGGCCATGGGCGACACGACGTATAGGGAAAAAGCCGTCGAAATCAGAAATGAATATCGGGACGGCATCAGGAAGGAGCTCCAGGAACTCAGTCGCAAGGGAACTAAGGTCAAGGGCGGAATCCAGTATTTCTGGACCGAAGATAAGAACCGGGCCGGTGCCGTGTGCGGTTTGGGCATCCTTTACGCGGTAAACCAGGAAAGACCCCTTTTCTTCCTCCACGAAAAGCGGGGTGACATTAAAATATCAGCAAGGGGAACGGCATACCTCGTCAAAAAAGGGTTGGACCTTGCAAAAGCGTGTAGGGAATCGGCCCTTGCAGCCAGTGGACAGGGGGGGGGACACGCCATTGCAAGCGGTGCAACGGTGCCCAAGGACAACATCGAAGAATTCCTTCAGAACGCCGGCAGAATCGTTGGGGAACAGCTAAACCTCAGCGCCAAGTGACTTCCACACCATCGGTTCTCATCTTCTGGTCAACGCCACTATCTTCGATTTTCGTGGTCACACCTCCATCACGATGCATTACAAGACCCATCCAGCCGATCATGGCGCCATTATCAACGCACAACGGACCGGGGGGCACGAACATCTTCGCGTCCCGTTCTTTCGTCATAACGTCCATCATTGCCCTCAAACGCTCGTTCATCACGACGCCCCCTCCCAGGAGCAATTCGCTTTTTCCCAGATGGGCCATGGCCCTTTCCGACACTTCGCCTAACATGGAAAAACACGTCTCCTGAAGTGAAAATGCAACATCTTCGACCGTGGCTCCCCCTTTTACACAGTTCAAAGCCGAAGTCAATATGCCTGAGAAAGCAACGTCCATCCCCTTGACTGAATACGGGAGTTGGACCAAAACGCTTCCCTCCATGGCCTTTTCTTCCAGAACCGGTCCAGCGGGAAAGGGGAAGCCCATCTCCCTGCCGAACTTGTCCAGCATGTTGCCCAACCCGATGTCCAGGGTTTCCCCAATGACCCGGTATCGCCCCTGGTTGAAGGCTATGACCTGGGTGTTGCCACCGCTCACGTAGAGGAGAACGGGGTCGATGGCTCCGGTCACCGCCCTTCCTATTTCAAGATGCGCGATGCAGTGATTCACCCCCACCAGCGGGATGCCTAGTTCCAAGGAAAGGGCCCTGGCAACGGTGGCACCCGTCCTAAGGCAGGGACCAAGCCCTGGCCCTTGAGAAAATGATATCAGCGAAAGGTCGCCGGGCACAATGTCCGATTCCTCCAATGCCTTCTTTATCAGGTCGGGAGCATTTGCAGCGTGATGCTGGGCGGCCTCCCTAGGGTGTATGCCGCCTTGGCGCGGCCTGTAAGCGGACGACCGGAGTGAAAGTACGTTGGTCTTGTCGTCGATTATTCCGACCGAGAAGGTATGGGCCGTTGATTCGATTCCTAGGGATATCACGGAGGTTCATTGTGGTGAGACCGATAAAAAGATGGCGGAAAGATTTTGCTCATGTAACCCAAGTTTGACATTATTATATTGTGAATATCTAAAAACATGGGTTTTACTTGACTTTGCCGGAATGCTTGAAATGTTAACGTCGCAATTTACTTGTTTTTCTGTCAATCTTGGGTCGGAAAGAATGAAGCAGATTCCCCCTCATGAACGTGTTCAACCATCGTGGGCGTGTTCAATAAAAAATAGAAAGAAAAATGAAGAATGAGGCAAATGGCCTATTCTTCGTATTCGAACGCGATGCGAACGGTTGCCTTGTAATTCGCTATTGCACCATTCTCCACGTCCGCCGTATAGTTCACGACCTCGATGCCGCTTATGTTCCTAAGCGTCTTCTTGGCGTGAGCCAATGCGTTCTTGGCGGCCTCTTCCCAACCATTGGGCGAATTGCCTACGACCTCGATGACTTTTGCTATGCTAATAATCTCACCTCCCTTATTTCCACTTGATCTCTATTTCGAACTCGTGTTTGCCGTTTTCTACCTTGAATTCGTACTCGACCTCGACGTTTTCGGGGATCTCGATGGTCTTGTCGGCGATGGTGAGATTTCCCGTGCTCTCCAATTCACCGGCTCGCTTCTTGAAGAAATCGACGAGTTCTTTCTTGGTTTTCTTCATGCTCTTTTCGACGTGTTTTTCTTCTTTTTGGTTCATTTTTCAGTCCACTCTCCTTTTTTTTGTTGCTGTGGACCAAGCTACCCGGATGATGCTTCCTCCCTCTTGTCCTGCTCTTTCTCCAATGGACCTCCCAGATGTTTTTGGAGGCCTTAAGGAATAATTCCTGAGCAGGGCCGGGAGGGCGCTTTTGACTCTTGGGGGGAGTTGTTCTGTTTTTATGGCATCGTACCGGGGCTCGGTCGTTTTAATCCTCAATGTTTATCTGTATTCCTTCTTTCATCTCCGCTTCCTTCTTCGGAAGTTCGATGTTCAAAACCACGTTCTTCATCTTGTCAACGGCTTTTTCCGATTCCACCTCAACGGGGAGGTCTATCTTCCTGTGGAAGC
>CAZPOY010000025.1:7914-20368 GCA_964588345.1 uncultured Thermoplasmata archaeon | reverse complement strand
CGTTTTCATCATCAATATCTATTTTATCGCCATCTATTCCAACATTTACTCGAATAGTTAAAAAGTCATCATCGGAAAAAAACGCTGGTGACGTGAAAGAACCGTCTAAGTTAGTATGTGTCTTATCTATATATTGCTGATTACCATCTTCTACTTTATAAAAATTTACTCTTATGTCGTTACATGGTCGAGGATTTGGATAGACTGGTTCACTAACATAATTATATTCTCTTTTATCATCAAAAAGTAAAACACCTTGAATTTGAAAACAATTTAAACCCTGAACATTATTTTCATTATCTTTATTCTTTGTGGTTTGATTTAAATTGTCATCCGGTGAAACATGAAACTCTTCATTATATTCCTCATTTTGATTATTTTCACCAGTATTTGAGTAGGATATCGGAAGGGGACTAGTGGATATCTCTGATTCATTCGTTCCAATTTTAAAATAATAATTCTTCATCTCAAGTATGTGTGGATCAGTAACATCATAATTGTCGATCATTACCGTGCTTCCTGGTTTTTTAAAAGTGAAATTATCGTTCTCTTGCGTCCTATAATATATTGCAAAGATTGTCCAATATCCGCATTTAGTTGCTTTTAATTTTCCGTTAAGTGAAACTTCTGTTGACATATCTTTTGTCCAGGTATAATTTGGTTCACCAGTTGTCCATTCCAAACCATCTCCATATTCATCAGGTATAATGAAACGAAATTTTGTCTGATATCTTGTTTCGTTTGTATTATCCGTATATGGTTCAATTTCAACTTCAACATCTGTAGTTTCATTAAGTTTTGGGATAAAATCAAAAGCTATCTTAAGACTTGCATTTTTATCATCCCCACCATCAAAACATCCAGAAAAAATTACGAAAATCATTACAAATACTACGCTGATTCCTATTATTTTTGACTTCACCAACCGAATTCCTCCTATTAATTATTACATTCTACAATGATAATAGAATATTTAATCCCATTGTATATATAAACGAACGTTTGAGAAATGTTGAATTGTTAAAATAACATTTGAAAAGAGATATATTTATTTAGATTTTTTACTTGAAATGTCCCATGTAAAAACCACCCTCGTTTTTTACGTAGTCTGTTATTCCATGCTTATTCACCTAAAAGTCCATACCCGATTTAAACAATATACACTAACTGATTTTCTTAATTTTACTGGTCATCTTAACAAAAGCCCGGGCGGTGATTTCCGTATCCACATCGGCCCTGTGTAGTTGGTCGGACTTGTAGTCTATGCCTTCCCTCTTTGCTACATCGGAGAGCTTGTGGTCCGTGTCCGAGCCGTATAATGCCCAGGATAGTTTCAACGTGTCTATTACGTTCTCCTCTGCAATCTTGTCTTCGACAAAACGCAGGTCGAACCCGACGTTGTGACATTTCCGATTTGTGTCTTTCTTGTTTCAGCGGTTTTTCTCATCTTCCCAACGCTAAATGCAAAATTGGGTAAAAAATAGGAGAATATCGGACATTATATTATTGCATGAGTCCAGACAGTTGGATTCGAAAATAAAAAAATATGCGTTGCGCACTATAGAAAAATGGTAATGAGCCTCATTCAAAAATAATCAAAAACCTTCCCCAAAAACCCCTTCTTCTCATCCTGTTTCGACGGATAATTGCCAAGTTCTTCGTCGAGCTTTTTCAGAAGCTCCCGGGCCTCCTTCGTGACCTTCTCGGGCGTCACGACCTTGAAATGAACGACGTGGTCGCCGGTGCGCTTGGCCCGTAGGTCGTATGTCCCCTTGCCTTTTACCCGGAAAGTATCCTGGTTCTGCGTACCGGAAGGCACCTTAATCTCCTCTTCACCCTTGAGAACGTCAATTTTTATCTTTTCTCCAAGTGCCGCCTGCGAAAAGGTAAGAGGCACAACGGAATGAATGTCCGGGCCTTTTCTCACGAACTTGTCGTGTTCCTTCTGGCGGATGAAAACGATGAGGTCACCGGGTGGCCCACCATCGGGACCATAGTCACCTCCACCGGACACTCTAAGACGTTGCCCCTCATCCACGCCCTTCTCTATCCGTATTTCGATGGGCGTATTCTTCACTTCCCTTCCGGCTCCGGCGCATCTGGGACAAGGAGATGTTATCTTGGTGCCTTTGCCATTACATGAAGAGCAAGTCGTTACGGTGGATACCTGACCAAAGGGAGTGGAACGGCCCTTCCTGACCCTGCCTCCGCCTCCGCAATCGGGACACCGTACCCTCTCAGAACCCTCGGCCATGCCCGTTCCATCGCATTTTTCGCACGGAACGCGCCTTTTCACCTTGAGTTCTATCTTCGTATCGGTGGCCATCTGCTCAAGGGTAAGGGATATGGGAACCTGCAGGTCGCGGCCCCTCTGAGGGCCTCTGGCCGTCCTTCCACGGCCTCCAAAGAACATGTCGAAGATGGACCCCCCGAAAAATTCGCCGAATATGTCGTTGATGTCTTGCTGATGCGTAAAATCGTCCCAGGTGAAACCGCCTTGACTGAATTGGTCATTCACACCGGAATGACCGTACTGGTCGTACATCCTGCGCTTGTCTTCGTCGGCAAGAACCTCGTAGGCCTCGGATATCTCCTTGAACTTTTCCTCTGCCTCTTCGGGGTCGTCCTTGTTCCTGTCGGGATGATATTTTTTGGCAAGCTTCCGGTACGCGCTCTTTATCTCCTTCTTGTCGGCGCTTTTGTCAACTCCCAATGTCTCGTAGTAATCCCTCTTGGCCATTTGGTGTCTCCGCAGTATTATTCCTCATCGACTATCTTGTAGTCTGCGTCGACGTAATCGTCTCCTTCCTTATTACCTTCCTGGCCTTGTCCGGGTCCAGGGCCCTGCCCTTGTCCGGCCTGCTGCTGTGCTTGCTGCTGGGCTTCCTGCGATTTCTGGTAAATGGCCTGGCTCGCCTCGTGAAGCTTCTTGTTAAGGGCATCCATGGCCTCCTTCACCTTCTCGACGTCGTCTGTCTCGATGGCCTCCTTGAGGTCTTTCAACCCTTCCTCGATGGCCTTCTTGTTCTCTTCAGTTATCTTGTCCTTCATGTCCTCGAGAAGTCGCTCCGTCGAATAGACCAAACTGTCGGCCTGGTTCATCACTTCGACCTTTTCCTGCCTTTTCTTGTCCTCTTCGGCGTATTTCTGTGCGTCTTCGACTTTATTCTCTATCTCGGAATCTGAAAGGTTCGTCGTTCCCGTTATCGTAATCTGCTGTTCGTTGCCCGTCCCCAGGTCCTTGGCGGATACGTTGACAATGCCATTGGCGTCGATGTCGAATGTCACTTCTATCTGGGGAACGCCCCTGGGAGCCGGAGGTATTCCCGTTAGATGGAACCGCCCAAGACTGATGTTGTCCCTGGCGAATTTTCTTTCACCCTGAACGACGTGAACTTCAACGCTGGGCTGATTGTCTGCTGCCGTGGTGAATATCTTTGATTTCTTCGTCGGTATGGTCGTGTTCCTTTCGATCAAGGGCGTTGCGATGCCTCCCAGCGTTTCAATGCCCAAGGTAAGAGGGGTGACGTCCAGAAGAACCAGGTCCTCCACTTCACCGGTGAGGACTCCGCCCTGAATGGCCGCTCCTATGGCAACGCACTCGTCGGGATTGATGTTCTTGTACGGGTCCTGGTTGAATATGGATTTGACAAGGTCTACGACTGCGGGCATCCTCGTAGAACCGCCTACCAGAATCACTTTGTCAATCTCGTCTGCATCAAGTTTCGCATCCTTGAGCGAGGTGTGTATCGGCGCCCGGGTCTTTTCCAGAAGGTCTCGCGTCATGTTCTGGAACTGGGCTCTGCTGATGGTTACGTCAAGGTGCTTGGGGCCTTGGTCAGATGCGGTGATGTAGGGAAGATTCACATTGGTCTGTGCCACGGTTGAAAGTTCGATTTTTGCTTTCTCGGATGCTTCCTTTAGTCGCTGCATTGCCATCTTGTCTTTGGACAGGTCGATGCCCTGTTCTTTCTTGAAGGTCTCTACGAGATGGTTCATTAGTGCCTGGTCCCAATCATCGCCTCCAAGATGGGTATCACCGGAAGTAGATAGCACTTCGAATACGCCATCACCCACTTCCAGAATCGATACGTCGAAGGTTCCTCCGCCCAGGTCGTATATCAAGATGTTCTCTCCTTCGCTCTTGTCCAACCCATATGCAAGCGTGCTGGCCGTGGGTTCGTTGATGATTCTCTGGACTTCGAGCCCGGCGATGGTTCCCGCGTCCTTGGTCGCTTTCCTCTGATTGTCGTTGAAATAAGCAGGGACGGTGATGACGGCCTTGTCCACCTTCTCTCCAAGGTAATCTTCCGCGTCGGCCTTTATCTTCTGCAAAATCATGGCCGAAATCTCTTCGGGGGTGAAGGTGTTGTCGTCTATGGTCACCCTGTAATCCGTTCCCATCTTCCTTTTTATCGACCGGATGGTGCGTTCGCTGTTGGATACGGCCTGCCTTTTGGCGGGTTCGCCCACGAGCCGCTCTCCATCCTTCTTGAAAGCAACTATCGACGGAACCGTCCTATTGCCTTCTGCACTGGGTATCACTTCGGGCTTTCCGCCTACCATGACCGCACAGCAACTGTTCGTCGTTCCCAAATCTATTCCTATTATTTTTCCCATTGTTTCACCTCATTCATTTTGATACGACCACTTTTGCGGGCCTAAGCAGTTTTTCTTCCAATTTATATCCCTTTGACAGCACCTTCACGACAGTATCCTCAGGCAGGTCCTCCCTCTCTTCGGTCATCATGACCTCGTGGAAGTTGGGGTCGAACTCTTCGTTCAAAGGGTCAATTTCCGTGAGTCCGAATTGCGACAATGCATTCTTCAATCCGTCTAGAACCTTGGATACGCCTTCGGCGTCCCCGTCTTCGAGATTCTCTACGGCCCGTTCCAAATTGTCAAGCGTTTCGAGTACCGACGATATCACTTCGCCTCGCGCGTCCCGTTTCCAGAACGCCTTCTCTTTCTGCATCCTCTTGCGGTAATTTTCAAAGTCCGCCATTGTTCGCTTAAGGGCATCAAGATGCTTGTCCGCATCGTCGAGCTTTTCATCTACCTCTTTTCTGGTCGATGAATCGGCGCTCCCCGTCTCAACAGATTCCGGCTCTTCCCGGACTCTTTCCAGGGCATCTTCTTCGCCAACCGTTTCTCCTTGTTTCCAAGCGGATTCTTCTGCATCTTCTGAATCATTTTTCGGACACTCGTTTTCCTTCATTCTCCACCTCATTTTACGTCTATTCTTTTCCTCGAGGAGTCGTGTACCTTCTTAAGCGTTACATCAAGAACGCCGTTGTTGCATGTAGCATCGGCAGAATCCGGGTCTACGTGACAGGGGAGTTTTATCTCCTTGTAATACTTGTGATGAGGGTCATTGACGTCGATTATCAACATGTCCTTGCTGGCATCCAGGTTTATGTTCTCTTTTGAAACGCCAGGTAGTTCTACCGTTATGGCAACGGAATCTTCCGATTCGATGACGTCTGTCAGCGGTTCCCTTTTTCCTTCAATCTGAGGTTTCGAACTTCCTTCTTCCTGATTATCGTAAAATGACCTTGCATTGCCAAATTCTTCCATGCGAGGTTCTCCGTCTGGTCCCTTTCTCAACGTAAATCCATACACGAAGGGCTTCTCCTGATGAAAATTTTCATCGGTCATCATCCGCATCATTTCGTCCATCATGCGGTGCATCCTATCGAATTCTCTATCCATGTCAAAGAACGGGTCGAAACTCCACGGCTTCCTTCTCTTTCTCTCATCATCGTTCATATCATGTCACCTTCCTTCATACTCCGTTGAATCATCTTCATTTCGTCGAACGTCGTTTTCAGATAAATCAGTTCTTCTATAAAAAGATAATGGTTGAATGCCTCCCAGTGGCTGATTAAGATTAAATAAAAGTTGAATCTTCACTCATTTGATGAAGAAAGAAAACCTCCTGAAAACGCCCGTGGAACACATAGACATAAGCGAATTCAATTCCAGACCCATCATAAAATCGTTTAAGAAGACGGCCATTCAGGCACGGAACCTTTCAAGAGCATGCGAAATATGCGAAACGATGGTTTCGGACCCCCGTTGCACCGTCGTTCTTTGCTTGTCCGGGTCCCTTTTCAGCGCGGGACTAAAGAATGTCGTCATCGAAATGGTGAAGAAGAACATGGTCGATGCCATCGTAAGTACGGGTGCCATCATCGTTGACCAGGACTTTTTCGAGGGGCTCGGATTCAAACATTACCAAGGGACCCCTTTCATCGACGATTCGGTACTTCAGGAACTCATGATCGACCGCATCTACGACACTTACATCGACGAAGAAGAACTCCGTATCTGCGACATGACCATAGCCGAAATTGCCAACGAGATGGCACCTGGAGCATATTCCTCTCGTGAGTTCATTCGTGAAATGGGGCATTATCTTGAAAAAAGAGGAGCAAAGACCCCGACGTTGACCCTTGAAGCGTTCCGGAAGAACGTTCCCATCTTCGTTCCAGCATTTTCTGATTGTTCCGCAGGTTTTGGCCTGGTGCATCATCAGTTCAACCGCAAGGAAGGCAAGGTTCACATCGACAGCGCCAAGGATTTTCTGGAACTTACAAAGGTCAAGATGAAAGCATCCGAAACGGGGCTTCTGATGGTCGGCGGAGGCGTCCCAAAGAATTTCGCCCAGGACATGACCGTCGCCGTCGAGATACTTGGCAAGGAGACAAGCATGCACAAATACGCCGTTCAGATAACCGTTGCCGACGAAAGAGACGGGGCTTTGTCCGGTTCGACCCTTAAAGAAGCTCATTCATGGGGAAAGGTAGATACGGGATTCGAACAGATGGTGTGGAGCGAAGCAACCATCGCTCTTCCACTCCTAGCAAGTTATCTTTATCACGGCGATGCTTGGAAAGGACGCAAGGATAAGGAACTGGGAAAGTTCCTTGACGAATAAGAAAGAGCGTGGATGGTCTGCTGCTCCGTCATATCTCCCTTAGCCGCAGATATTCCAAAAGTCCCTCAAAGAACGTTCTTGCATCATGAGAAAACGGAAGATGTTCAAGCGCCTCAAACGCCTTTTTCTCCATCTTCGCGTATCTAACCATGGAACCTTCCCTTGCACCTGAATCTTCTAATTTTTCAGCCAGTGCCGCCACCTCTTTAGAACTGGCATCCCGTGGTAGCGGATAGGGCAGGCCATCGAACAAAGAGGTGTTTTCCATGGCCCAGGCAACGGGGTAATTCACTTTCCCCTCAGCAAGGTCTCCGTGCCCCGGTTTTCCTGTTTTCTTCTGGTCACCCCATGTCCCCAAAATGTCATCTCTTACCTGGAAAGCCACGCCAAGGGGAAGTGCAAAATGCTCCATGTGGGAAAGAAGGTCCTCCCTGTCGGCAAGAATGGCACCCAGTTTCATGGGAAGCATCGTCGTATATGCCGCCGTCTTCTTTTCGTGGACTTCAAGCACCTGTTCCAAAGTCCCCGCCCCCCTTTTTTCCAGCGTTATGTCCAATATCTGGCCTTCGATGACGTCTGTGATGATGGTCCCGTATAGCTGGACCGCTTTTAGAAGCGATGTCTCTGGAAAACCCGAACCGGCAAGATGCACCAGGGCTTGGGATTCCAGATAATCGCCTGCCAGAATGGCCAGGTCCCTTGCCGTCTTTTCAGCATCCTTGGTTCCTGACACGTCCAGATTCTCCAACGCCTTGTGCACGGCGGGCCCACCTCTTCTTACGTCAGCGTTGTCGATGATGTCGTCGTGTATCAAGAGGTATCCCTGGAGGAGTTCCATGGAAAGACATACCTTCATGGCCTTCTCATCTCCAATAGTCCCCAGTCCCTCCAGGGTTTTCTTGAATAATATCGGCCTTATCCTTTTGGCTGGTCGTAAGACGAGCCCCCTTGCTAATTGGAATACGATGCCCGGTTCCTTTTCCGGGACCACGTTGAAATGCTTCTCTATGAAGGCATCTATCGCTTCTTTCTCGTTCCCAACCGTCTGGGAAAAATCCCGGGATGACATGCAACTGAAAGAACGTGAAATCGTTAATACCTTGCGACGGCAAAAAACGTGAAGGAAAGGTCTAAATGAAAAAATTCAACGATACCTACTGTATCGATAAAGGAGTTTTTTTATTCGGTCTCCGGTCTTTTCATCGATAAGGCCTTCATTCACCATGGATTTGGTATAAGCGACGGCGTCCTCAATGTCGTTCCGAGATGCTTTTGTTATCAGATTGGCGGTGAACTGGTCCTGCTGCACCTCGTCCATGTCGGACCTCTTCAGTGCTTCATTTAGGTCATATTTGAAATGGTCCAAACGCCTGACATTTAGCATTCTGAACCTTTTGCGCGAACCGCCTGTATTCTTCCGTGTTTTTCTTCTTGCCAAGAGGGGTATCCTCCGCTTAGGAAAAAGGTGATACGTTCCGCCTTTAAAGGACTTTTGCCCGACAATGCGATATGTTTTTCTATCGACCCGGCATTTGAAAAATGGATGGAAGAGAGAAAAATCAGAATTGGGCTCGAGGTCCATCAGCAACTGAATACGCACAAACTTTTCTGCGGCTGCCCCTCCACATTATCCGAAAATGTCGATTTTTCCCTCAAAAGGAATCTGAGAATGGCAAGAAGCGAAATGGGCGATGCTGACCAAACGGGCATTTTCGAATTGATGAAGGACCACGTTTTCCATTACAAAGCCCCCTGGGAATCGGTCTGCCCCGTTCAAATAGACGAGTCACCCCCCATGGACCCCTCAAAAGAAGCATTGGACGTAGCCCTCACCACAGCCCTCTTGCTGGATGCATCTCCCGCATCAGAGGTGCACTTCATGCGAAAGATGGTGCTGGACGGGTCCAACGTTACCGGATTCCAAAGAACGGCCCTCATGGCCACGGGTGGCCGGGTCCCCGTTGGAAACTCAAGCATACCCATTCAGTCGGTCTGCCTGGAAGAGGACGCCGCAAGAAGGGTTGGAAAAAACGAAATCGGACCCGTGTACAACCTTGATAGGCAGGGCATCCCTCTCATCGAGATAACGACGGAACCGGTCATTGAGACCGGCCATCAAGCAAAGGAGGTGGCCATCGCCTTGGGGCGTTTGGTCCGGTCCACTGGAAGGGTGAACAGGGGCATCGGCACCATCCGACAGGACGTGAACGTCTCCGTGGAAGGGGGTGGCAGGGTGGAGATAAAAGGCGTGCAGGACCTTTCTTTGATGGAAGAAATAGTGGCAAATGAGATAAAAAGGCAAGAAGGTCTCATCCGTCTCAGCGAGCATCTAAAAAGAATAAACACCTCCGTTGGTTCGTGGAAATGTGTGGAGAGGATTTTCAAAAGCACAAAAAGTGCGAAAATGAAAAACATCATGTCGGAAGGGGCACTAATGGCAGCAAGGTTTTCCGGCTTCCGCGACGTATTCGGAAATCGTTTCTCCCCCACGGATGATTCGCTATTGGGCAAGGAACTTGCTGACCAGGCAAGGTCCATGGGTCTTGGAGGCATATTCCACTCCGACGAACTACCAGGATGCGGCATCGGCCAGAAGGAAATAACCGACCTGAGAAAGGTGTTGGATTGCGCGGAAGAAGACGGTTTCGTTCTGGTCGGAGGCCAACGGGACACGTTGACGAAAGCTTGCCGCCTCATAGAGGAGAGGGCATTGAAAGCCGTTGAAGGCGTTCCTGGAGAAACAAGGATGGCTAGGCCCGATGGCACTTCGCGATTCATGAGACCTCTTTCGGGTGAAGCGAGGATGTATCCCGAAACCGACGTTCCCGCCATCGTCATCACACCATTGCATCTTTCTCATCTAAAGGAAAAACTCCCTGCAACCTGGCAAGAAAGGGTCATGAACCTATCAGAATCCTTCGGTCTTCATCCCCAGGTCGCGGAACAAATTGTGGACAAGGACCTCTTTGAACTCGTCAGGAAAGTAGCATCGCCGGACCCAACTCGTTTGGGAACCGTTGCTGCTTGGTTCGTCCTTCAGTTTCCCACGGAACTGGATAAAAGTGAATTGGGGACCCAACGGCTTCACGACGAGGATTTTCTGTCTGAACTGCTTTTGCTCCATCATCAAAAAAGAATACCGAAGGAAGGCCTTCCCATGGTTGCACGTTTGGCCGTTCGCGACATGGTCTCACCTGAAAAAGCGTTGGAATCCAGCGGATTAGAAATAATGACCCGGAAGGAAGCCGAAGAAATGGTTGAAAAGGCAATCAGGAAAAACATGAATGTCGTCCGTTCTCAGGGCGAAGGGGCCATCGGGACCATAATGGGCACGTTGATGAAGGAAGCAAATGGACGCTTCGATGGAAAAGAACTATACCAGATGGTGAAAAAACACATTGCCGAATTGAAAAAAGCAATGAAGGAAAAACGGTCCAAGGATGATCAATTGTTTTCCTGATTGATGTGATTGAGAAACATCTTGGCGTGGCTCAACGCTTTGTCAGGATGGTCATCCAACGCATAGAGAAAGCGACGGCATATTGAAAGGATTTCGTCTTCCGGTGGAACACTTTGATTTTTTGGAACGTTCATGTTTAGGTAAATAACAATATGGCAACTTTTACTATATTAGACTTTTGCACAATGGTGCAGTATTAACCGTTCGTTTTCAAATCGACCCGTGCTTGATGCCTTGACAAACAACTTTCGGGGGACGTCCAATTCCTTAATCCAATCCCCACTTGAGAGAAAAAAAAGTTCGCCCATTTCAGATAAATGCTGGGGGGCTTTGTCAAGGAACCGTTGAAGGGTTTCGTGGCCGTGGCGTCCTCCTACGAGCATTTTCCTTTCACTATCAGAAAGAGAATCGTCCCATTCCTCCCGGGGAAGATATGGCGGGTTGAACACCATGAGGTCGAATGTGCCCGTTACATTTTCAAAAAGGTCAGATTCAACGCACCGGATGTCCCAGCCCTCCTTGCAGGCCCTTTCCTCGATATATCTGACGGATGCGGGATTAATGTCCACGCTTGTGACCTTGAGACCTGCCTTGGCAAGATGAAATGATATCAGCCCCGACCCGGCACCCATTTCCAGACCACTGCTTGCATGTGGCGGCACCTTGATGCCCTTCAGGAGGAAGAAGGTGTCCTCCCTCGGGTCATACACGTCATTTGGGACCGGAACGAGTAGTTGTTCGTCAATATCCATTCAATGGACAATCCGTCTCAAGGAGAAAAAGGATTTCCCGGAAATTAGCAAAAGTCACGAGAAACCATAAGAACCAGGGTTCGTTCATCCTTTCGTGATGCGAACATTCCACACGGACGACATGGAAGAAGGGCGGGAACTTGCTTATGAGATATACCAAGAACTCGCTCGAAGAACGGACTTTTTGACACCCGATGAAAAACGAATGAGTTCCATATTGCATCTTGCAAATGAAGAAAGCTCCGTCTCCTTTGTAGATGTTGCCAAGGACGGACGTCTTAGAGGTCTTGCCATAGCCAATGCCTTCGAAGAAATGAATGCGGCCAGGGTGGCGTTCATCGGCGTAAAGAAGAAGCATCGCAGAGAGGGGGTTGGCACACACCTCCTTAAAGGGGTCGAAAGAGCCCTTTACCAAAAGGGCATTGGGAACATAAACCTGAACGCTCCTTGCGGGTTGAAGGAGACCTTTGAATTCTATCGCACCAACGGTTACGAAGAGATACCACTATCAAATAATGATGAATATGAAAAAGGCGGATGCCTCGTTCATTTTTACAAATCTTTGTAGGTGCCGGCCTTTCAGAGATTTTCCTCGAAGAATTCTGCAATCCTGCGGTATAGTTTCCGCTGGTTCTTCTTCTTGATGATGCCATGGCCTTCATCGGAGAAAACAAGCGTCTCGTATTCGACCCCCTCTTCTTCCATCTTTGCGACCATCGTCTTGAAATTTTCCATGGTGACGTTGGGGTCCTTCTCGCCTTGTACGATAAGGACGGCACCTTCAATTTCCTCAACGAAATTTATGGGTGACCTTTCCCGATAAATGTCGGGCACCTCTTCGGGAGACCCTCCCATCATCTCTTCCGAATACGGACGCAGGTCGGGTCTTGTGGATTCGTAATCCACGACAAGGTCCGTCATGCCGCATACGGGGACGGCCCCCTTTACGATGCTCGGGGGAAATTTTGTAATGGCAAACCACGAAGAGTAGCCCCCATAAGACGTTCCCGTGATGCCCACGCGTCCCCTTTGGAAAATCCCGTCGTCCAAAAGCCATTTTATGCCGGTCCGGATGTCCTCCTGTTCTTTCCCGCCCCATCCATCCTTCTTGATGGATTCCCTAAAATCAACACCGTAACCCGTTGAACCCCGGTAGTTGGGGGCGAATACAGTATAACCCTTTGAACAGTAATACTGCACCTGAACATTCAGTGAATCGGTGACATGGGACGTAGGTCCGCCGTGTATGTAAACGATGCCCCTGCCGTTGCTGATTTCCGGCGAAAAGAGAAAGCCGTGGAT
>CAZPOY010000025.1:0-7904 GCA_964588345.1 uncultured Thermoplasmata archaeon | reverse complement strand
TCCTTCGCCCTGGTCAATCGGGACTTGTCAAAGGAGGCGAGTTCAAGCATGTTCGTAATCCTGTGGAAGGTGCCTTTGACGTCGTCTGGCTTGAATGCCACCAGATCATTGGGCTGAACGGAAGAAAAATGGCCGCCGAGCCACCATCCGTCCATCATGTTTTCCATGGGGATGAGCGTACCGTCCACACCTGTAATCTCCGTTTCGCCATCGTCTTTCAGGTCGTAAAGGTGTGCCTTCGTGCGCGCATCGGCTGTTTCCAAAAGGACAATCACGTTTCCCCGTTCAGGAGCAAAACCCCCTTCGATGTTCCTTGGGTCGTCTTCGCGCGGGTCGAAAATGAACCGCATATCACCCGATTCCACATCGACCACGCCCATGGCCTGGCACCGCAGTTGCTTGCCGTCCAGCATGTCCGTTTCGAATAGGACCCTGCGGGAATCGGGAAGCCAGTATCCGTCAACCTTTGCCTTTTTGCCAAAGTCGAGAAGGCAACGGTCCTCGCTCCCTTTGTCATCAACGAGCCATAATTCCGTTCCCGCCGGATGCTTGTCTTTCCGGGTGTAGAGTATTCGGTCGCCCTTCCGGTTGATTTCCGGGGCAAAATAGTTGGCCTTTTCGGGTCTTGCCAGCGTGATTCTTTCACCGGTTTTCAGGACGTGCTTTATCACCAAACTTTCTTCAACCTTTTCTTTCTTCTGGAAATCGTAATTCGCCGCATAGATGAGAAAATCATTGCCAGGGGAGACTTCGCCGCCTCGAAGAAAATAATCCGGGTTCTTGTCGGTAAGGGGGGTCATTTTGCAAGGTTGGTCAATGACCACACGGTAGAGCGTGCTCCTCTCGTCGCCTTCATTGTCTTGGCTGACGAGTATCGACTTTGAATCCTTGAACCAGTCTGCAAAGAAGGTCGTTTCATCAGTCTTGGTTAGAGGGATCATCTCTTCCCGGGGCAAAGAGGGATACCCGTTCTTCAACGGAAGGGCGAATACATCTATGTCAGGATGGTAACGTATCATCATGAACGTTGCCATGGACATGTCAGGAGAAATTGCCCCTCCGAAAAAACCAGGCAGGTTCATGAGTTCTTCGAGTAAGTCTTCCTTTCCGGTCATGGAGAAATGAAATGGTCAATGGGATAAAACGATATCTGAAAGGAAAGAGAAGTCAAGAAAATCACTCAAGGGGACTGCTTAAATAACAAAAATTACATTGCAATGCTGATAACATGGCCAATTCCAAAGTGTTGATAAAGACGACGATGGGCGACATGACCGCAGAACTCTATGATGACAAGGCACCCAAGACCGTATCGAATTTTCTCAATCTTGTGAAAGACGGATTCTACGATGGAAAAACCTTCCACCGGGTCATCAAGGGATTCGTGGTGCAGGGCGGCTGCCCCAAGGGTGACGGAACGGGAAGCACTGACAAAACCATTCCCCTTGAAACGGACCCTTCCCTTAAACATGAGAACGGGGCCCTTTCCATGGCTAGGTCGCAAGACCCCAACAGTGCATCATGCCAATTCTACATCTGCGACGGACCCCAACATGGACTTGATGGCAATTATGCAGTGTTCGGAAAAGTCGTGGAAGGCAAAGACGTCATCAAGAAACTTGCATCGGTCAAGACAAACAGGAACGACAAACCCAAAAGCCCCTTGAAAATAGAATCGATGCGGGTCCTATGAACCATCAAAGCGGGCATTTGATAAATCGGAAAGGGATTGGAAGATGAGAATTGACCTAGTGGCCTTTGACCTGGACGGCGTTCTCCTTGACACAAATTCGTCATGGGTAACGGTTCACAAGCATTTTGGAACGGACAATTACGCGGGACTGAAAGATTATCTTGACGGGCTCATTGACGATCACGAATTCATGGAGTGGGACATCAATCTGTGGAGGGGAAAGGAGACCATGCTCAGCATTGACCGCATACGGAAGGTGCTGGACGAGATACCCATCATGGAAGGCGCGGAAGATGCCGTAGGGCTTCTCCACAGCAACGACATCGCAACGGCCATCATCAGCGGAGGCATCGACCTTGTTGCCAATAGGACGGCTGAATTGCTGGGCATCGAAATCGTCATGGCAAACGGACTGGAGACCGATGCCGAAGGATACCTCACGGGCAGGGGCATTCTCAACGTCCCCTTGCTTGACAAAGGACCCGTTCTGCAGGACATTATTAGCCAAAATGGAATTTCCCAAGACCGGGTGGCAGTTGTTGGCAATAGTCAATTCGACTGTTCAATGTTCCTTGATAAAGGGCTCAACATCGCTTTCAACCCGGAAGACGAAATCATATGCGAAAAAGCAGATAAGGTGATCAGGGAAAAAGACCTGCGCCTCATACTAGACCACATTCTTGGCATTGAACATGGGTCGGATTCAAAAATCTGAGAGGACAAGAGTACCTTTCTTTTTTCCTACTTTTGAAAGAATAAGGCATTAAAGAGTGACCGGCAGGTCAATCCTCGCTTTCCTCTTTCTTCTCTTCCCGCCCTTCACTCTTTAGGCCGGGATTCCCGCCCCCTTTTTGAAGGGCAAGAAGGTCTTCCGTGGAAAGTTTGCCTCCGCTTTTCAACTTGTCCATGACGGATTCCGCGTCCCTTTCAGCACGTTCCTCCCTGACCTTTATCTTGTCTTCCCGCTTCTTGCGGTATATGCCTGAAATCATCTTGTCGTAATTGTGAACGGATTTGATGTGTTCAATGTGCTTCTTGTGTTCTTCGTCGGCGGCCAATTTCGACTCAATGAATTTTTCCTGGGCTTTGTCTGCCTTTTTGCGAACTTGGTCGCTTTCTTCGTAGGCCTGTATCATCTTGTCGTGGGCCACCTGGGCCTTGGCGGCGGCCTCTTCAACCTTTTGATGGTATTCCTCCGCCTTCTCTTTCGCCTGGTCCGCTTCGACCATGGCTCCAGCAATGTCTTCGTCTTCCTGGAGTATGTTCTCGCGCTTTTTTATCTGCTCGTTAAGCTCGGACATCTTCTCGACGAGGGCTTGTTCCTTGGACTTTTTTAGCGACTGGGTCTGCTGCTGGAACTCAAGGTCCCTAAGTTCTTTCTTCAATTTGCCGATGGGGGGCTGGTTCCGTGGAAGTTTCTTTCTTTTGAGGGATGAGACCTTCTCCATGATTTTGCCAACCTGCTTGTTCCAATAATCCCTCTGCTCCTTCGCCTCTTTCACCTGCTCGTTGTACCTGTCTCGTTCTTCCTTGTACTGATTGGCAAGGTCTATGAGGGAACGAACTTGAGAATTCAGCTCATCGCGCTTTTCGACCCATTGCTTGGTCTGCTCGTTGAGCTTGTCCCTAATCTTTCGCTTTTTTTCTGCTTCGGCATTTTCCTGGTCTCTCTTCTTTTCCAGTTCAGAAAGCATTTCCTGGTCTTCGCCCATAAATCAATTACATCTCCTTAAGACATTCTAAATTGTATCGACGATATCAATGCCCCATTTAATACTTTCGCAGAGGGTGTGCTGGCATCGCTTGTTTCTTCAAAGGAATTTTTTGTATTCATAAGCGGGATGTCCCGCCCCGAAACAATATTGAACCTTGCTGAATTCCTTTTTGAAGGCGATGACGTCCTTTTTCACCGATTCTGTGTCCTCTTTCTTTACCGCTACTCGGTGTATGAATTCCGCCACCTGGTCCATGTGCTTTTCCTTCATGCCCACCCGGGTTATCTCCTGAGAACCGAGCCGTATGCCACTGGGAGAAACGGGACTTGTGTCCCACGGCAGCATGTTCTTGTTTGCGATCATGTTGGAGTCTTCCATGAGCTGGGATATCTTCTCTCCGCCTCCATGTTCTTTAACGTCGACGGCCAGCGTGTGGGAGGCCGTGAAATTCAATTCGGGGCAGAGAACCTTGATGCCCCTTTCATAAAGTCCCTGGCCCAACGCTTGGGCGTTTCTGATGACCTGGTCAGCGTACTCTTTGCCAAACTCACGGAACTCGGCAAGTGCAATGCCAAGGCCTGCCATGGAATGAAGATGATGGTTGGAAGTGACACCGGGGAATACCCCCTTTCGCAACTTCTTCTCCATGCCTTTCTTGTCAAGATTGGCAAGAATGATGCCGTGCTGGGGTCCGGGGAACGTCTTGTGCGTCGAGGCAGATATGACGTCTGCCCCTTCTCTAAGTGGGTCCTGGAATCTACCTGCGGCGATGAGCCCCAGTACATGTGCCCCGTCGTACCATACGTAACATCCCACTTCTTCAAGAGTATCTCTTAGCTCCTCAAGAGGCGCCGGAAAAAGAAAAACGGACCTGCCGAATATGGCAACCTTTGGCTTCTTCTCCTTTATGACCTTCTTCGTGCCCTCGATGTCCAGGTTCATTATCTTCTCGTCGAATGGATAAGCATAACGCTTGACCCCTCGGACACCCACTGCCCCAAAGCGGGCCGTGCTGATGTGAGCGCCTCCCGCAAGTGCGCACGAAGTAACGATGTCTCCCGGCTTTGCAAGGGCCTTGAGCATGGCTAGATTGGCCACGGTGCCGGAAATGGGCCGGACATCGGCAAAATCGCAGTTGAATACCTTCCTTGCAAGTTCTTCGGTCTTCAGTTCAACCTTGTCCACGTAGACGTTTCCATGATAGTATCGTTCTCCAGGGAGTCCCTCTGCGTATCTGTCGTGAAAATCGGATATGAGCATCTCCTTTATCAAGGGAGAAATGACGTTCTCCGATGCGATCATCGGTATGCTCTCTTCAAACCATTTGTTGTGCGCCATAACTTGCTGCCGGATGTAGGAGGCTTCTTCGTTCAAATCAACACCTAAGGGTGAATCGTCATCGGTCTTAAAGGGATTTCCCCCATCTGGAAAAAAACGTTCATTTTAGATGACGCCATATCCTGAATGCCCTTTGAACCGCGGTGAAATTGGAAGCCACGGCCACGAAAAGCATGCCCAGTTCAATTATCGTGGTCTCTATGCCAAAGATTGAAAACTCGCCAAGAGGCGGGAGGATGAAGAGCAAGAAGATGTGGATGATGGGAAGCAGCACTATCACCACGAGGCGTTCGCCTCTTCCCAGAAGACCACCATATACGCGTCCGACGCCTATGGCCTGGGCCTGGGTCCCCATGTAACTTGTAAGCAGTATCCCAATGATGGCGATTAGTCCGAGAATGTCGTTGCAGTAAGGGGAAAAGACAATGCCCCCGAAAATGAAAATGTCGGCATACCGGTCAAGAACGTGGTCGAGTAGGTCCCCTTTCTTCGAATCCTGCTGGGTTAGCCGTGCAAGGACGCCATCGAGCCCGTCGAGGTATGCATTTATTATCACGAAAGCGGAAAAGAGGATGAGAAACATCCAGGCGACTTTCGGATTGACGTATCGCGTGATTGCCATGACAAAACTTGCAAGGACGGCGAATAGAAAGGCAATCCACGAGATGGCATCGGGCTTTACGGCTTTCCCAAGAAACTTGGCAAAGGGTGTTATCAACCTGTCGGCATGAGGCCTTAGCCGGCTTAGAACCATTGTTCGCCTTCCTCCTTTATCCAATCAACATCATCACCCATATCAGCTTTTCCCTCCAGAAAATCGATGGCCCTTTTCTTCAACGCTTCGGGTTCTACTCCGGTCGCATCTAACTGCACCACGGGACCCCCGTATTCCTTCGTTTCAGCAAACATCAGGTCAATCACCTCTGCTTCCACGTTGGCCATCACTTTTTCTGGCGGATAACCCCTTTCAACCAGTCTCTTTTTCAGCACCGAAGGTTCACATCTGAGAACGATGGCTTTTTCATGGGGCACGTGATGAGATAGATGACCTTCGACCACCACCATTTTTCCCCCATCTTCTACGTCAACAGAATTCAACGCTTGAACATCAATGATGACCTCATCATTCTCCATTTCAACGTCAACCAATTCTTCCACCCTGACGACCCGGTAACCTTCTTCAGCCAGGAAACGGGCCAGCGTCGTTTTCCCTGTGCCCGGAGTACCTGTAAGCGATGCTATCATCAGATTGCTGAAAGAATGAGGTTATAAAAAATATTTGAAAGAAAAAAGGGAAGAAGGGGGAAAAAATCCCCCTTTATTCGTTGCCTATATCTGCGGCTGGTCTTCATCCGTTGCTGGTTCTTCTGGAGCCGAGGGCGGTTGTTCTTCCACGGTCTCGGGCTCAGGGGCTTCCGTTTCGGCATCATAGGAAGATTCTTCGGAGGCCGGTTCTTCAACTTCTTCCGGGTCTTCCATCAGATGTTCTTCTTCCATCGGGAATTCTTCTTCTTCTTCGAATTCCTCTTCAGGATATTCCTCCTCCTCTTCTTCTTCCTCTTCGGCTCCACCCTTCTTTATGATGAAACCGACGATGAAACCGATTATCAGCCCGACCACGAGCAATATCAGCATCAAGGCCACTACCAGTCCGCTGGAATCTTCCACTTCCACCGGTGGTGCTGTCACGGAATTGACCGGATTGTCCACTTCGTAGGTCACGGTAAGCCGTTGTTCCTCGACGTTGCCAACGTCATCCATTGATTGGATAACGACTACATTGGTTCCCGGTGAAAGGATTATCGACTTCTCGAAAGTATCGACGGCTCCATCCGCGGTCGTCCTCGTTGCAACGCCGTTTATCAACACGTCCGCTCCGTTCTCGGTGGTTCCCGAAAGGGTGAATGTGCTTGAGTCCGTTGTGACGTCTTCCTGTTCGACGACCAGCATAGGCGCCGTGTTGTCAACGGTTATCGTCCTCTGATAGACAGAGTTCTCATTTGAGTTGCCCGCCATGTCAGTTATCGAAACCGTGACGACGTTGTCCCTGTTCTCTTTCAGATAAATGTCTGCCTTGTAGGTTCCGTCGGTCATCACCGGTACTTCCTGTCCGTTCACCTTTAGGATTACTCCGTTTGGTTCGGATGATAGGTCGATGGTTCCCGTTGCCGTTCCGTGGGTCTTTCTGGTCACCGAATCGAGGTTGATGAAGACGTTCTTGCTGGATAATTCCGGTGCGACGGTGTCAAGATAAACCGACTTGGTCACTTCCTTTTTGTTTCCAGCAGGGTCCGTTGCCAGCAGTTTCACCACGTTCTGTCCCTCTTTCAGGTCAATGGTTTTTTCGAATGTACCATCAGCATTGAGGGTAACGTCGGACAGTGGTTTTCCCACGACGCCTGCCTTCAGCATCGCCGTTATCTCTGCACTTCCAGATATGGTGTACGTTTCATCGTTGGTGACCTCATCCATCGGGTCCAGGGTAACTGCCGGGTTTTTCGTATCGATGGTAAATTCGGCCGCCCTGGTCACTTTGTTGCCCGCATTGTCGTAGACTTCCAGTTCCAGCAGATGCGTGCCCTCGCTATAGGTTTTCTCAAGGGTGAAACCCACTTCCATCAAAAGTTCGTAGGTCTCGTTGTACATTTTGCTGATTCTCAAGTCCCTGCTAACGTCCTCACCATCTATGTATACCTTAAGTTTGGAAGTATCGATTCCTGAGATGTTGACCACGTCTTCAGTGTAATTCTCATCAGAGACGTTGGCAGGTCTGGGCACCCAGTCCTCGGCACCGAATGAGAAGGTCGGTGAGTCCGTGTTGTAGACGGCTCCGCCTTCAATGGACATCGCCGTCATGGTTGGGGCTTTCCTTTCCAGGATTAGATTTACGGGGACCAGCATCGTCATGCCAAGAGGCACGTTGCCGGGGCTTACGAAAAATGCACCAAGTACCTCACCGTCTGGCTGATTGCCCATGAGGTTCCAGTTGACGTTGAAGGAGTTCATCTCATTGCCCTCCATTGTTCCCTCGGGTACGTCAGAAACGTCGAATGCCGATTCTCCAACCTTGAGTGTCGTGATTGTCACGTCAGCGTGTCCAGGAGAGGCAAGAACGGTGAAACCGGCTATCTTGATGATGTATTTGCCGGCTTTGGGCA
>CAZPOY010000024.1:6231-21277 GCA_964588345.1 uncultured Thermoplasmata archaeon | reverse complement strand
CTCATAGCAAAAGACCTTGAAATATCCCTTGTCAACCTGGGTTACGATGTGAAGGGCGTCTTTTCAAAGGGAGAGGACGTTTTGCGTTTCCTCAAGAACGAGCCGGTGGACCTGGTCATTTTGGACCTCATTCTTGCAGGTGAAATGAACGGCGTTGAAACGGCTGAGAAAATCAAGGAAGATAGCGACATCCCGATAATTTTCCTAACGGCTCATTCGGACAAGGCCACCCTTGAAAAGATAAAGGCGGTCCAACCTCACGGATACCTTGGAAAACCTTTCAACATCAACGAACTTCATTCATCAATCGAAACGTCTCTTTACAAATCCTCAATGGAAAAGGAAGTGAAACTCAGAGAACAGAAATTCCGGGCGTTATTTGAGAATTCCGCCGATGCACTGTTCATTCACGACATGGATTTGAACTTCATTGAAGTAAACGAAATGGCCTGTCAGAGATTGGGATATGAGAAAGAAGAGTTGCTAAAATTGTCGCCAGCGGACCTGGATTCGCCTGAAAATCAGAAGGAAATCCCAGGCATCATGGGCCGTCTCATGAAAGAGCGTTTCGTCATATTTGAAACCGAACACGTTCGCAAGGACGGTACCCGCATTCCAACGGAAATAAATTCTTCCCTGGTGGAATTGAACGGAAAACAACTTGTAATAAGTTCTGCAAGAGACATCACCCGAAGGAAAATTGCTGAGAGAGAATTGCGTGAGAAGAACGAATTTCTACACAATCTCATAGAGTCGGTCCCAGCCCCCCTGTTTTACAAAGACCTAAAAGGCGTTTATCAAGGGTGCAATAAACTATTCGCCAAGAACGTGATGGGCAAAGAACCAGAGGACATCGTCGGCAAGACGGCATTCGACATTGCTCCCAGGGAACTGGCAGAAAAATACCAATCGATGGACGAGGAATTGTTAAGAAACGGCCAAGACCAGATATATGATTCCCTGGTAAAATTTTCAGACGGGAAGAAACATCACATCACTTTCTTCAAATCCGCATTTAGGGACGTCAATGAAGACAAGATGGGAATAATCGGCGTGATGCTCGACATTTCCGAAAGGGTGGAAGCAGAAAGAAGGGTCAAAGAGAACGAAGAGAAGTTCAGGTCCATTTTCGAAACCTCCCACGACGGCATTGTCATACTGGATGAGAAGAACAGAATCGTAAAGGCGAATCCCGCCATGTTGAAAAAATTGGGTTTTTCCACCAAAGAGGAGATTCTTGGCAGACCCCTGAATGATTTCACTTACAAACCCCCGATGGACGACCCCCTTTCGCAGGAAGAAAATGCCGATTTGACCTTCATCAAAGAATCCTGGAACAATGGTCATTCCAAAGCGACCTGGAATTTTGCCAAAGGCAACGAGAAGCGCGTTGGTAGGGTCACCGTCAAGAAATTCATTCTGGAAAACGTACCATATCTAAATGTCAGCATGAGGGACGTGACCAAGGAGAAAGAACTGTTAAAGGAATCGGAAAACAACATCGCCATGCTCAGCAAAGTACTTTCCTCAATTCCCACAGGCGTATTATTAATCGATGCGGAAACCAAAGAGATTGTGGAAGCAAACGCCATGGCGGAGAAGATGATAGGTCTTCCGTATGAAGAGATTGTTGGTCAAAAATGCAACAATTTCATTTGCTCCAAAAAGGGATATGGTTGTCCCATCATTGATGATGGTCTGACCCGATTGGAAGAAGAAACGGTCATTCATTCTCCCGTAACGGGCGACACAACGATATTGAAAACTGCAATCCCGATATACCTGGGAGACAGAAAATACATCCTGGACACGTTTTTGGACCTCACCGATAGAAAGCGAGAAGAGATGAAAGTGGTGAAGGAAAAGGAGAAGGCCCAGAAATATCTCGACATCGCAGGTGTGATGTTCGTCTCATTGGACGACATGGGCAAGGTCACCTTGATAAATCAGAAGGGGTGTGAATTATTGGGTTGCGATGAAAGTGATATAATGGGAAAAAACTGGTTTGAAACCTTCATTCCTGCAAAAGCAAAGGAAGAAACAAAGGAAGTATTCAATGCATTGATGGCAGGCGATTGTGGCAAAAGCGAATATATTGAAAATCCCGTCATGAACAAAAACGGGAATGAACTGCTCATTGCATGGCACAATACGTTACTCGAAGATGAGAACGGAAATGCCATTGGCATACTGGCTTCCGGTGAGGACATAACGGAGAGTAAGATGGTGGAGAAAGAGAGGAAGAAGCTCCTTGACCAACTCAAAGAGAAAAATCGGGAACTGGACGACTATACTTACATGGTATCCCACGACCTCAAAGCACCTTTGGTCACGATACAGGGTTTTGCCCATCTGCTCGAAAAGAATTACTCTGACGAAATGGACGGCACGGCAAAACATTATCTCGATTCGATGAAAAAGGGGGCTGAAGACTTGAACGGTCTGGTCACGGAACTACTGGCCCTTTCACGTGCGGGAAGGGACATGGACAACATCAAAAAGACCGACCCAACAAAGATGATAAACGCAGCAGTGGAATCTTTGGGAAGCCAGATGAAGGAAAAAAACGCAGAATTGAAAATCAATGACCCCCTTCCCAACGTAAGATACAATCCGACCCATCTGAAGCAGATTTTCACCAATCTGATTAGCAATGCCATAAAGTATGACCATCCCGAAAGAGACCCCCTGGTCGAGGTCGGATACTCCCCTTCGGACGAAGGAGGATTTTTTTGGGTCAGGGACAACGGAATTGGCATAGACCGGAAGCATTGGAAGCAAGTGTTTCAGCCATTTGAGCGGTTGTTGCCTGAAAAGGAAGGCACGGGGATAGGCCTATCCATAGTGAGAAAGATAATTACCCGATACGGCGGGCGAATATGGCTAGAATCGAACCCTGAAGAAGGTTCAACCTTCTTCTTCACGGTTCCGGAAGGTGCATAAATGAACGGAAGAAGCGTTGGAAGCGGACTGACCATAGTGATAGTCGAGGACGACCTCGGTCACAGGGAACTCATAAAGGAAGCGATGAAAGAAGCGAACATACTCAATGATACCGTTTATTTTGAAAACGGTGTCGATGCCATCGAATACCTCTTTAACGAGCAAGACTCGGAAGGCGATGAAAATTGCATAGGCCTTGTGATGCTGGACATGCAACTTCCCAAAATGAATGGCCTCGAGGTCCTTCAAAAAATCAAGGAAAATGAAAGGACCGCTTCCATCCCTGTGGTGATGCTCACTTCTTCCGAAAGGGAGGAAGACATGAAGAAGAGTTACGAACTAGGTGCCAATTCCTACATCACCAAACCCATCTCCTTCGGTGCCTTCGTGGAGACGGTCAAATCGATACCGTATTACTGGATAATGGTGAATCAGGTCCCGGGGGGCAATTGAATGGGCAAGAAGGTCGTGATAATAGAAGACAACCCTGCTCATCGGGAGCTATTCTCCTCCATCATTCAGGATGAAATACCCGGTGTTGAAATAGACCTTGTTGAAAATGGAGGGGTCGGCATCAGGTATCTCAAAGAAAATCAACCGGACCTCATCATATTGGACTACTACCTTCCCAAAGTAGATGGACTGGAATTCTTGAGAAGGTCCGTAGAATTGAGAAAAGGCATTCCCCTTTTAATGGTGACCGGTAGCGGGAACGAAAAAGTGGCTTCCGAAGCATTCAAACTCGGAGTGACGGATTACATCGTAAAAGATGCTGAGATGACAACACGCATCGGGACGATAGTCAAAGATATTCTGGAAAACCACGGGAAGCAGGAGGCGCCCAAGGCGAATCCGAGTTCATCGGAATCCGCAAAGCGTCTTGTCGAAGGGATTGAAGAAGAAATAATCGGCAAGAAAAAGAACAAGGCAGTTAGAGAGAAGGTGATGATAGAATTCTCCGACGTCTTGAGTTTCAACGAATTCCAAAGGTGGATCGGCGACAGGACGAACATCATTGTGAGTGCCGTCAAGATATTGGAAAACAAATACGTACTGCTTCTTTCGGTCAGCCCACGGGCATTTTCAAGAATCACATAGTTCAAAAGACAGCCCTTGACGTCCTTGGATGACGATGTTTAAACGATGGAGACGCCTTGTTCGGTTATCTTGTATCGGATGTATGACGTCGGTATGGGCGTGGCCCGCATCTTGACGATCTCCATTGCCCTTTCCCTTACGTTCGTAAAAGGATTCGTTCTGCGCGAAAGGGTAATTACCCCGTGAACGGAATGTGCTGCTGCAGCCATGGAGTTTTCAGTAGTTATCTCATCAGAAACGATGATTGCGGTGTTTTCGTTTTCCCGCAAAAGATAGGTTATCCTGTCCGTTTGTTCCCTAAACGAGTAAATGTCTTCTCCTATCTTAAATACGCTCACGTTGTCCAGAACCAGATTATCCCCTTTGGGAATTTTCTGTTTTTCAAGGAATCTCATGAGGTTGGGAAGTTTGGCCCCAGCAGCCCTATCGGGCAGAAGCTCCACGATGTTCAATAAACCCTCTTCTTCAAATTTTGCAAGGTCCCATCCGAACGTATTTGCTTGAATATAAACATCTTCTTTCTTCTCTTCCGTAATGATGTAATGGCATTTTTCTCCATTCAGGCAGCTATTAAATGCAAATTGCATCGAAAGAATGGTCTTTCCCGTTCCAGTGCTGCCGTTTATCAAAACGGATTTTCCTGCAGGATAACCACCGGACATGACCTCATCCAGTTTTTTTATCCCCGTAGATTTCCTATCCATGACTCAATCACCGTGTCTTTTATAAACCTCAATCATTTGATTTAAGTCTTTGTTAGAAATTACCATTATTGATATCATCGGTGCATGGATGAATTGGGAGTTATTTTATTATACAAAAAACGCTTTTCCTACCATGGTGAAGAACCGGTATTTGGAAAAAGAACTAGCCACGCCAAGAGGAGACGTCGGCCGGGTTTTCCTGAACGGAGATGGAGAAATCCTTGAAGTGAATGATGCTTTTTTGGAGATGCTGGGGTATAAAGCAACGGAACTCCAAGGAATACCCGCCTCGAATTTGGTAAGCAAAAAAGACAAAAAATCGATACTGAGCATGTTCTATCAGGTTGGTTACAACTACCCGAAGAATTTTTACTTGGAGACCACCATCGTAACCAGGGAAGGCAAGGAAATGCTGATTGTGATAAAGCCCATGATAATCTCGAAAAAGGGCGATGAGATAATCAAAGAGATACATGTTTACAAAATTTAAGAGTGCCGTGGGCCGGACTTGAACCAGCGACTTCAAGATCTTCAGTCTTGCACTCTCCCAACTGAGTTACCACGGCTACGGCGTGTTGGGGATGATGGAGATATCTTGCGGATATATAATATTGATGGAATAGGAACGTTCTCACTCATTGGTCCTTTCCTGCTTGAACGATGCAACATTTTGCATCATATCACCACCCTCATTAACTTGACGCTTTCGTTAATGCCGTTTTTGTCCGAGAATGAGGTCTTCCAGCACAAACTTAAATAAGTTCTAACCCTACTTGCATAACGATGAAAAGCTTCCCAATGGCGATAGACGTGACGGGATTCGAGTGCTGGATATTCGTCCTTGTTTTTCTATTTATCATATTCATTCTCGCCATACTGGCTTACCTTTTGAAACGCATCAAGGGGAAAAAAACCAGCACTCATTACTGCCGATACTGCGGTCATCTAAACCCGGTGGTGTCCGACTGCTGCGGAGGCAAGGTGGAAGAGGGTTTTGCCAAGGGCAAATTTTCCGTATGCGGACAGGAATGCAGGATAGTTTGTTCAAAATGCCGCAGGCCCATTCATTGACCCATCTAGAAAAGCCGTATCGGTCCAGCTAAATTTTTTCCAATGGGCATTCTCCCAGGCCCGAACATACGAATTTTTGAACCTTGGCACAATATACGCCAGCCCGTTTGTGAGCACAAAAGTCGGTCCCCCTTTCTTCACTTGTTATCTTCTTGATTGGGACCGGTCCCTTTTCATAATAGGGTAGTGCGAAGTGGTCGCATTTTTCGTGGCCCAAGCAATCGTTCTGTTCGATGTGCTTGTGTGCGCAATAGTCGTCGCTATAAGAGAATCTGCATTTCAATGACATCCCATCCTGAAATCTAGCTTGCGAAAGATATATCTGATTGTTGTTAGATAAAAGTTGCTACGAAACCATGACGGACAAAGACGAAAAACGGAGGTTCATCGAAGGTTTCCGCGAGGGATTGAACATCGCCTTCTCGGAGGTTGAAAAGATGCTCTCCCGGGGTTTTACTTCGACGGAATTAAAGATGATGATAGGTTCCAAAAAGACCACACTCTACAAGGAACTCGACAGGAAGATGAAGGAGTTGGGCCTGGAAGAAGGAGGAGAAGCCAGGGTCACGTCACGCCCCGAATTGCCCCCGCTTTCGCCAGGGGATTCCATAATTTTCATAGAGAAATCACCCCAATCGAGCATAGACCTTTTCGATGAATTGACCCAAGACGGAACCAACGGGCTGGCCATAATCCGCATGAATCCCAACAAGTTCGTCGAGATGATATCGGGACCCAACGTCAAGATGAAGTGGCTGGCAACGGCGTCCAAATCGGGAAAGAAGAAGACCCGTTCGGCACCTCTAGGACTGGCCATGTCGATAGATGAATACGATGGCGAGATAAACTCCGATGACCTGTACCTCAAACCAACGGAACTCACCGGGATTGACGTGGAGATAACGCGCTACCTCAGTGAAAATGAGAATGGCATCATCCTCCTCACGGGCATCGAATACCTCATCACCCAGAACGAATTCAGCAAGATTCTCAAGATGATACAGACCATCCAGGAAAAGGTCGTTCTTTACGAAGGATATCTAATCCTGAGCATTGATGCAGATTCCATGGAGAAGAAGGAGCTGAACCTCATTGAAAAGGAGATGTCCGTCGTACTGAGCCCCGGTGGCAATTGAACCCTTGCACAACATTTTTAACGGTGTCCCGCCGTTTCACCTCCATGAACGATGAAGAACTCCTGACATTTCTTGAAAAGGCCAGAAACGAGGTTTTGACCTTGGAGGAGGTTGCAGAGGAGACGGACCTTTCCCCCATGGAGGTCAAGAAGCGCTTTGAAGACATGCTCGAAGCGGACCGGACCGAACTTTTCGCTGTAGGGAGAGAACAATTCATGTTCTCTTCGGACAAGGACCTGGTGGCCTATCAGATTTTCAAGCAGGTAGCCCCCATGATAACCAAGGACGAATGGGAGAAATACCGGGACGACCTTCCCAGACTGATGTTCATTTCCAGAAAGCGGATGATTGGTGCCCACAGGAAGGAAGCCAAGAAACTCATGGAAAAGATGAAGGAATGAAGATGGACAGCGAAGGAACCTCCTTCCCGGTCCGAGTCGCTTTCTCATGCGAGGTCAATACTACAGAAAACAAGAAAAAGTTGGTCAATTCCCTGATATACCTTTTACCCGTGGCCGTATTGAAGGACGAATGGGAACAAATCGATGGGAGAACTGGAGACCTTGTCAAAATGAAAGAGGAGTTCGCCCGCTTCCAGATGAGGGATGCGGCAAGGGCACACCTTCGTTCAAATGCTGAGGGGGACGCATGCAAATTCTCCCTATCCAAAGAAGCAGCAGCCATCGGCAAGACAAATCTTTCCACGGGGGTGGAATCACCTTTGGGAGCCATCAAGGTCGAGATGCGTTCTGACGACATTGATGGGGTCATCGATTGGCTCACGCACATTGAAGGAAGTGACTAAATGGCGAAAATCGGCGTAAGCAACCCGACCTTTGACACATGGGCTTTAGACGAATTATTGGAAACCGTTGAGGAAAATTTCGATTTTCTTGAAATGGTCTCCGAAGGGGAACATCACTTTGCCAAGATGGGAACGTTATTATCCGACCTACTGCCTTCATACGACGTCGAGGTTCAACTCCACGCACCTTTTTCCGATGTCAATCTCGCCAGCGTCAATGAGAGGATGTGGGAAGCGTCCAAGGATGAGATACGAGACGCCGTGGATTGGTCAGTCAAGATGGGCATAGACCTTGTTACGGTCCATCCGGGGACCCTTTCTCCAGCCACCTTCTCCCGCTATGAAAAAGCCATGGGCAGGGCAAGGGAAGCTTACAAAGAACTCCTCGCCCATGCTGAAAACGTCGGGGTGACGCTGGCAATGGAGAACATGCCCGAGATGCCGGTTGTGATATGCAAAACCCCCGAAGAATTGGATTATGTTGCAGACGGAGGGCCCGTATGCATTGACGTTGGCAATGCCGTAACGACTTCGACCATGGAAGAATATATGTCCCGCTTGAAATCAGCAGCCAACGTGCATCTTCACGACAACAACGGAAAGGAAGACAACCACTGGACCTTGGGTGAGGGCGTGCTCGATTTGGACATTCTCATTCCTGAACTCATGAAGCGGCCTGGCCCCATTACAATCGAAATAAAGAACATGGACAGCGCCATTGCATCCAAGAAGGTAATTGACGATTACCGTTGATTGCCCATGTGGGATAACATGCCCGTTTTCTTTAAGATGATTCCAAATGAGGAAATGAAAACGGCTAATCCGCCCACCATGAGTGAAATCAACAACATTGCGTAGAAAACCGCCATGAAAATGTTGCTTTGCCCGAAGGTGATGGGGAAGAAAAGGAAATCAAAGGCGAAGTGGAAGGCGATGGATGCGTGGAGCCCGTATTTTACATAAAGGAATCCGAAGAACAGGCCCGATACGAAGGTGGGAAGGAATTTGAAGAGGTTCCAGGACGAAACGTGAGCCCATCCGAACATGGCCGATGAAGCCAACACGAGAATCCAAACGACAAGACCCATGTCTTCATATCCTCCGGTCAAACGGTTGACCCAATTGGTTTTTTTCTTTTGAACGATGTCGATGAACAGTAGGGGCACTCCGATGAGAAGGACCCGGGATACCACCTCTTCCCAGAAAGAGGCGTTGAGAAGAAGATATGCCATGTACCACGTTTCCTTGATGCCCGTGAAGGGATTTCCCACGTCTTTGTTGAATAAAATGAGGATGGCGAAGTACACGAGGTCAAAAGCGCCCATGAGGAGAAAGCTGTAAGTCACGGCAACAAGAGAACTGTTGGGCAAACCTCCCAGATGCCCCTTTTTCATAATATCATCAAAATCCTGTGAAATCTTGTCTCTTTCGTAGAAGAACAGGAACCAGAATGCCACTGAGATGCTCAAGACGACAACCCCGGCCCACCATGCGAACCAACCGCCTGTCATCTCAACCAGCCCAACGGGCACCATTATGATAACGAATATGACCGCGAAATAGTCGCTTTCCAATATGCCCAGAACGACCTCGGGGTAGATGGCCCACATGTAAGCGATGCTGAAGAAGAAACCCACACCGAGGCCTATCACCGGGATGAGGTGAATAAATCCGGATAATGCGGACAATGTTTTTCCAATGGAGCTTTTTCCGTCCACAAGGATACAGCATTTTGCGATGGTTTATATCTTTTCACCCTCCCCGATTTCATCATTTATTTGATTTTTGTCGGAAAGCATATATACCATCAAACGACGGACACATAGTAAAAATTATAGGCAAAAACCCGCGAGACTAAGGGAAACTTATAACTTTTTGGGAAAAGTATATATATGAGATAAATCTAAGATATGAATCCCAAAATACTTAAGGGCCGAAAAACCCATGAAACTAATTGGTAAGGTTCAAAGAACTTCCCGAAAGGGCGACTTGATAGCAAGGGCAGATGCGTCTGTCAAGGAAGGTACCAAGGTTTGGGACCCGGTAGGCAACGCAGTAGGCAGCGTAAGTAGGATATTGGGCCCCGTAGAAAAGCCATACATAGTGGTGAAACCCAACAAGAATGTCAATTCGAGTCGCCTTCGGGGAATTCAATTATATTGCAAGAAGGAGGGAGCAAAATGCCAAAAGGCGAAAGGAAGACGGAAAAGATAACCAATTGTCCCGAATGCGGAAGCGAACATCTTACGATGGATTACGAAAGGGGCGAATTAATCTGCGAAAAGTGCGGTCTAGTGCTTGATGACAAATTCATCGACCAGGGGCCTGAATGGCGGGCATTCGACATGGAACAGGGTGAGAAAAGGGCTCGTACGGGCGCGCCCATGACATATACCATACATGACAAGGGTCTTTCCACCGAAATCGGCTGGAAGAACAAGGATTCTTACGGAAAATCGATTCCCACCAGAAACCGCGCCCAGCTTTATCGCCTGAGAAAATGGCAAAGGAGAATCCGGGTAAGCAACGCCACCGAAAGAAATCTTGCCTTCGCCCTCAGCGAACTGGACAGGATGGCCTCGGCCATGGGACTTCCCAGAAACGTGAGGGAAACGGCAGCTGTGATTTACAGAAAGGCGGTGGACAAGAATCTGATACGGGGAAGGAGCATCGAAGGCGTCGTGGCGGCGTCGCTTTACGGAGCGTGCCGGCAATGCAAAGTGCCAAGAACCCTTGACGAAGTGGCCAATGCATCCCGGGTCGGGAGAAAGGAGATAGGCAGGACCTATCGATTCATGACCCGCGAACTGAAGCTCAAGCTGATGCCCACCAAGCCCCAGGATTACGTTTCAAGGTTCTGTTCGGAATTGAAACTTTCCGGTGAAGTCACCACCCGGGCCATGGAGATACTCAAAGAGGCAACCGAAAAGGAACTGACTTCGGGCAGGGGACCAACGGGCGTTGCCGCAGCGGCGATATACATCGCATCGATACAGTGCAACCAGCGGAGGACCCAGAGAGACGTGGCTGACGTGGCAGGCGTTACTGAAGTGACCATCCGTAATCGTTACAAGGAACTAACCGAAAAACTCGGCATCGAAATCCAAATCTGATTCGAAAGCCATAACAAATTAATAACATAGGGGCTTTTGGTGGTATTGATGGGCACACTTGAACAAGGAGCGAACGTAGCCGTAGAACAATGCATGGACATCAAGGAAGAAGACAAAGTTCTCATTGTTGCCGATGAAGAATCCAAGAGGATAGGTCTGGCTCTTCGCAAAGAGGCACTGAAAAAGACCAATTTCGTGCGTTTTTTCAATCTGGACCTTCCAGCATACGGAGGAAGGCCTCTGAAGAGGATGCCCAAGGAACTTTGGAACACCTTGGACGAGGTTACGGCAAGCTTTTTCGTTGCAGCGGCGGCGGAAGGAGAACTAGAAACGCTTCGTGCCCCTTACATCCAGAAAGTAGTCCAGAAGGCACGCCACGCCCACATGGTCGGCGTCAATGAGACCATCATGAAGACCGGCATGAACGTTGATTACCACCACGTAGCCAACTTCACCATGAAGCTTTACGAGAAACTCAAAAAGACCCGTGAGATCCACGTGAAAACGCCGGCAGGAACGGATTTTGTCGCCAAATTCAGGCCTGGTTGCCGCTGGATACCCGAAACGGGGCTCATACACAACGTAGGCGAATGGGACAATCTTCCCGCAGGTGAAGTTTTTACGGCCCCGCAGGGCATAGATGGCAGGGCGGTCATAGACGGGTCTTTGGGCGATTGGATAGGCCAGAAATATGAAGACAAGGTGAATCTTGAGGAAACTCCCTTGGTCGTTGACATGGAATCCCGGGAGAACTGGGGCGAACTTACCTCGGTTCGATGCGACCACGGTGAGCTTTTAAAGGATTTCAAAGAGTACGTCAACGGACACGAATTCGCAAAGAGGGTCGGTGAGATGGGATTGGGCACAAACCGATTCATAAATGAAATCATCTGCAACATCCTTCAGGACGAAAAATTCCCAGCAGTTCACATTGCCTTTGGAGACCCGTACGAAGAGAAGACTTTTGCTGGCTGGACGTGCCCGTACCACGTTGACCTTGTCATGCTCAATTGCTCCATCTGGCTTGACGACCATCAGGTCATGGAAGAAGGCGAATACCTCATGAAAGAATTCTGAACCCCGTTCTGAACATACTTCCTTTAGCTTTTTCTAACCAGCACGCCATCCTTAAATACGCCATTTTTTTGACAAATGAAAAATGCAGTCATCCGCATTGACATTCATGCGAATCGTTTTTATGAAGCATGCCGATTTGGAATGCGATGTCAAAAGACCTTTCGCTGCTTTACAAGGACGGAAAAGCCCGGAGTACCGATTCATCGCTAGGAAAAACGCCAGCACTAATCCCTCCCATCAAGAAGGATGTCCCCTTCAATGCTGATTCCATAGCTTATCTTGATTACGAAATGCCCCCCGAACAGCTCATGGACCTTCTCCCCACCCCCGACGCCGTGGAGATGGTGGAAGGTCTTGGCGAAGATTTCCAAACGGCAGGTCCCTCCGTTGCTTTTTGGGATTATTCTGGTGAAGTAAAAATCCTGGGAGATGAGGAACTGGTGGTACTGGCCAACGCCTCAGGGCTCCATCGCAATCCGCAACTTCTCGTTGATGCCGTCCTTGACGTTCGTGAAAAGATTGGCCCCACCAAGCTGCTCGGTCTCCTGGGCATTGCCACGCCCCAGAACCTACCGTTCTTGGCATATCTGGGTGGAGACGTATTCGACACGGGGCTCGTCCAGATGCTTTCCATCAACAAGGTGGCCTTTGAGGGTATGGTGGCATCGGAGTGGAAGGGAGACCCCCTTGAGGCAAATGTACGTTCTCTTGAATCAACGGTGCTTCACACGAGAAATCTCATCGAAGGCGGGAGACTCCGGGAAGTGGTCGAGGGAAGTACGAGTTTTTCGGTCAAGGTCAAACAAGGACTTCATCACTGCGACACCCGTAAATGGGAATCCTTCTCAAGGGAATGGTCCACCGAGGTCCGCCCCTTCAACGCAACTGGTGACGCAACGCTGGAAAGGCCCGACATCAAGCATTATCTGAAGAGATTGAACGAGAACTACGTACCACCCGAAGACAAGGTCCTTCTCCTTCTGCCATGTTCAGCAGGGAAACCGTATTCCAATTCTTCAAGCCACCGCAGAATGATAAAGGCATTATGGGAAACGGGCAGGCGCAACAGGATTCACGAAGTCATACTCACCTCCCCCGTGGGCGTTGTTCCCCGGGAACTGGAAACGCTGCACCCCGCGGCAAGTTACGACATAGCCGTCACGGGCCGGTGGACGGAGATGGAAAAGGGTTTGATAATCGAAAACATCCAAAAACTTGTCAAGAGGAACAAATATGCTCATGTAATCTCCCATCTTCCCAGTGACCTTTCTTTTGTGGCGGACCACATTGACATTGACGTCGAAACCGTCGAGAACCATCCTCTCGAACCTGCTTCAATCTCGAACCTGAAAAAAGCCGTTGTGAAGTTAACGGACGACCTCCCCGATGGGCCGAAGGAAGAAAAGACCCGGCTGAAGGGGCTCACCAGTTATCAATTTGGCAAGGACCACGCCAAGTTGTGGGACGGGGCTGAAGTGAAATCGATTCGAGGAACCCCTGCCCTTTTCCAGGACGGGTACCAATCTGGCATATTGTCGCCTGAGAAGGGGAATTTCGTTCTTACGCTTAAAGGCGGTGAAAAGTTGGCAGATTCCGATAAGATGACCGTTCAAATCGACGATTTTCTTCCAAAGGGCGACGTTTTCGCCGTGGGGGTTCTGGATGCGACAAGGGACATACGAATCGGCGACGAAGTCCTTGTAAAGCACGGTGAGGAACTTCGTGCCGTTGGCGTTGCCCAGCTAACCCCCTGGGAGATGAAGGCAATGAGGTCCGGGTCCGCCGTAAAAATTCGTCACTCCATTGACGGATAATAATCATTTTTTGAAGAACCAGCGGTCCTGTAGTACGAAGAAGAATCGTATTCCGTGGAAAGTCATCGTCGCAGAAAGAAGAATGAATGCATGGGTGGTGATGCTGTGGCCGAAAAATTCGATATGACCCAAGAACGCATATGTCAGGAAAGCCGCGCAAACGAGCACTATGAACAGTATCTGGTTGGCAAAGGGTTCGATTATCCAGTCGCTCTCCTTACCCTCGTTTTTGGCCACCACGGCCAGAATGTACGTTATCGGAGCGACGGCCAGTACGTATCCTGCTATGACCTTCCAAACAGCCCCCCAGTACATGAGAAGTACAATCATTGAAACGTAGATGGCGTAATCAACGACCATGTCGGAAAATTTGCCCCGGTCGGAAGGGTCCCCACGGATTCTGGCGATGGTGCCGTCTATCATGTCGAGGAGGAGTATCACTACGAAGAAAATTCCCCCATAAAGGGGCTCGAAAAAGACGGCGGTCAATATCGCCAGGGGAAGCATGAGAAGACGGGTAATTGTGATGTGGTGTTGATTGACACCTTGGTCAACGAGGAATTTCACCGGCTTGCCAAAAGAAGCGTTCTTGACCTTTCTTCCCCATAACTTGAAGCGAATGTCCAATCCCTCTTTCTCGGGCATGCGGGTCGATAATCGTGGTAGTATATAGGATTTTACGGAAGCCGTACACCAAATGGGAACATCAATCAACGGCGTTTTTCAAAAGATACCATACTACAAATCCGATTACGCCCAGCAGGAAAAGACAGCAGAATGTCCCGCAATTAGGTGTATAGAAGGAAGGCGTGCCAACGGACGTTAGATGTGCAATGAAATGCATTTTTCTCACGTTTTAAATTATTATTTTAATATATAGTATTTATGCGTCACAACGAGAATATTATAGTGGAGGGCGCCGCCTACCGTATTTGTGCCTTTTCTTATATGAGTTAATGAAAGCATTCATGAATAAATTTGAATATTTTAATGGTGCGCCGCCTACCGTATTTGTGCCTTTTCTTTGAAAAGTCACCGAAAATATTCCTATCATTTTTTGGCTCGCGCCGCCTACCGTATTTGTGCCTTTTCTTATATGAGTTAATGAAAGCATTCATGAATAAATTTGAATATTTTAATGGTGCGCCGCCTACCGTATTTGTGCCTTTTCTTTGAAAAGTCACATCCGGTATGCGTCACCACTATGATTAACACAGAAAACGTGTTAAAAAAAAAGTGGCGCCGCCTACCGGATTCGAACCAGTGACCTTACGGTATCTGCGAG
>CAZPOY010000024.1:0-6131 GCA_964588345.1 uncultured Thermoplasmata archaeon | reverse complement strand
ATTCAAAAAATATTAATATCCTTACTAAATTCTGCCCCATCCAAGCCCTTCCAGAGGAGGGGTTTGGAAAGGTGTCGAACGGATGCGGAACCTAAAGGAAGCTTGGAATCCAAACACAAGTGCCAGCGGGAGCCCTTTTTTCGTTCTACAACCCTCAATCACCAAAAAGAGATTTTTTGGAGAGAGCCATTGCTTTGCAATGGACACGGAGGCGTATCATGGCCCAAAAAGGTATACGAGAATATGACGCTAAGAGACTGATGGGTAAGTTCCTGCCAGATAAAATTGACGGGGACTTCACCTATGAAGGCAAAGTTGTTCTCATAGAGCCGGAAACTGATTTGTCCAAGCTACCGGAAGAAAACCCGTGGCTCAAAACGGAGAAATTGGTTGCAAAGCCCGACCAGTTGTTTGGTAAGAGGGGAAAGCACGGATTGCTTCTTCTCGATGCCGAATGGGAAGGCGTGAAAAAATGGCTCGGAGAAAAGATGAACAAGACCACGAAGGTCGGAGAAACCGAGGGCGTATTAACCCATTTCCTCGTAGAACCTTTCGTTCCCCATGACGACGAATATTACGTTGCCATGAAGAGCGAACGGGAAGGCGACGTAATCTACTTCTCATTGAAAGGTGGCGTGGACATCGAATCCGTCTGGGAGACCGACGTACGGGAGATACACGTTCCCATTCTCGATTCCATCGACGAAACAGACATCAGCAAACTCATCGAAGGCGTAAAGGCCGAAGAGAAGGTTAAGGTATCGGCCTTCATCAAGGGTCTCTTCAAGTTCTACGCAAAACTCGGTTTTGCATATCTTGAAATCAACCCCTTCGCCTTCACGGACAGGGGCGTCGTGCCTCTTGACACCGTTGCCAAGCTAGACGACACTGCGGCCTGGGAAAACAGAAACAGGTGGGGCGACCTCGATTTCCCCGCTTCGTTCGGTAAGAAATTGACACCGGAAGAAGAGTACATTGAAAATCTTGATTCCAAGACCGGTGCATCCCTAAAACTTACCGTAATCAGGCCCGAAGGGAGGGTGTGGACCATGGTGGCAGGAGGCGGAGCATCCGTCATTTACGCAGACACTGTGGCGGACCTGGGATACGGCAAGGAACTGGCCAACTACGGCGAATATTCCGGCAATCCCAAGACCGACGAGACCTACGAATACGCCAAAACGATTCTTGACCTCATGACCCGCAAAAAAGACCCCAAGGGCAAGTATCTCATCATCGGAGGCGGAATCGCCAACTTTACAGACGTCGCCAACACCTTCAAGGGCATCATCATGGCCATAAGGGACTACAAGGAAAAACTCAAGGAGCACAACGTCAAGATATACGTGCGCAGGGGCGGTCCGAATTACAAGGAAGGCCTTTCCCTGATGAAGCAGCTTGGTGATGAGATAGGCATTCCCATAGAGGTATATGGACCGGAAACGCCCATGACGCGAATTGTCACCATGGCGCTGAAGGAGGGAAGCAAATGAGCAAACCAGATTACGAACTTTTCGATAGAAACACACAGGCAATAATCTACAACTACCAGCGGGCAGCCATCCAGAGGATGTTAGACTTCGACTACGTATGTGGTCGGGAAACCCCGTCGGTGGCGTGCATCGTAAACCCCTCAAGGAGTGGATTGCACAAGTGTTTCTTTGGCGGAAAGCAGATTCTCATACCCATGTACAGGACCATCCCTGAAGCAATTGAGAACCATCCCAATACAGACGTGATGATTAACTTTGCATCTTCCAGGAGTTCTTTCGCAACGACAAAGGAAGCCCTGGAAACGCCCCAAATTAAGACGATAGCAGTAATCGCCGAGGGCATCCCAGAAAGGAGGGCCCGAGAACTGGCGGTTCTTGCGGAAAAACTCGACAAGATCATCATCGGACCCGCTACCGTGGGTGGACTAAAAGCCGGTGCCTTTAAGATAGGCAACACTGGCGGAACAGTGGAAAACATCATCAGTTCCAAACTGTACAGGCCTGGTTCCGTTGGCTTCGTATCCAAGTCGGGTGGAATGTCAAACGAGATGTACAACCTTGTCTCCCAAAACTCCGACGGAATCTACGAAGGCATCGCCATCGGCGGTGACATGTATCCCGGTTCGACCCTGCTCCAGCATCTGCTGAGGTATGAAAAGAACCCGAACATCAAGATACTCACCTGCCTAGGCGAAGTCGGAGGACTTGACGAATACAACATCGTCAACGCCATCAAGGAAGGCAAGTTGACTAAGCCCCTGGTAATGTGGGTCACGGGAACATGTGCCAAGGTATTCCCCACCAGCGTACAGTTCGGCCATGCAGGAGCCAAGGCCGGAAGCGAAGCCGAATCTGCAGACGCCAAGAACAAGGCCTTGAAGGAAGCAGGAGCCATCGTTCCCTCGTCATTCGATGAATATGGCGAGAAGATAAAGGAAGTCTACGATGACCTGAAAGCCAAGGGTGTCATAGAAGAAAAGGAAGAGGTAACTCCCGTTCATGTACCCATGGACTACAAGCAGGCCATGAAAGAGGGAATAATCCGCAGGGACCCCAACTTCGTTTCCACGATCTCGGACGACCGGGGTGAGGAACTCATATATCTCGACAAGACCATCTCTCAGGTGTTTGAAGAAGACATAGGCATCGGAGGAGTTGTTGGGTTGCTTTGGTTCAAGAGGGATTTTCCCGATTACGCCAAAAAGTTCATCGACATGGTGATAATGGTGACCGCCGACCACGGCCCCGCCGTTTCGGGAGCCCACAATGCAATAGTGGCATCCAGGGCCGGCAAGGACATGATTTCCTCGCTGGTTTCAGGCATGCTCACAATCGGACCCCGCTTCGGTGGTGCCATAGATGGTGCCGCCCAGATGTTCTACGGAGCATACAAGCGCGGACTGAGTCCCGAGGAATTCGTCACGGAGATGAAGCAGAAGGGCGTCAACATCCAGGGAATCGGCCACCGCATCAAGTCGGTCCAGAACCCGGATGTGCGTGTCACCATAATCAAGGACTACGTCAGGGAGAACTTCAAGTCACACGACCTTCTCGATTATGCACTCGAGGTGGAGAAGATTACGACCAAGAAGAAGAACAATCTCATCCTGAACGTGGACGGATGCATCGGCATTAGCTTTGTCGACCTGATGCTCTCTTGTGGACAGTTCACCGAGAAGGAAGTTCAGGAGTACATCGACCTGGGCGTTCTCAACGGGCTGTTCGTAATAGGACGGTCCATCGGAATCATCGGACACGTGCTTGACCAGAAGCGCTTGAAACAGGGATTGTACAGGCATCCATGGGACGACATCGCATACATGCTGCCTGAAAGGGACGAGGAGTAGAATTTCCGATACAGGAGGTAGCAAAATGGCTAACGAAAAGTACCAAGGAAAGATAATATATACCAAAGTGGACGAGGCTCCGGCCCTGGCGACCCATTCGCTTTTGCCGATGATCAAGGCATACACGGATGCCGCTGGCGTCGTTGTTGAAACCAGGGACATCTCCCTGGCGGGAAGGACGGCTGCAAAATTCCCGGAAAACCTCACCGAAAAGCAGTTCGTATCTGATGACCTAGCGGAATTGGGCAAGCTTGTTAAGAAGCCGGAAGCCAACATCATCAAGCTTCCTTGCATAAGCGCATCGCTGCCTCAGTTAAAGGCCACGATAAAGGAATTGCAGGGCAAGGGCTACAATCTGCCCGATTACCCTGAGGAACCCAAGACCGATGCCCAAAAAGAGATAAAAGCCCGCTACGACAAGGTCAAGGGGAGCGCCGTCAATCCCGTTCTAAGGGAAGGCAACTCAGACAGAAGGGTTCCCAAGCCCGTCAAGAGCTATGCTAGGAAGAATCCGCATCCGATGGCTGATTGGCCTTCCGATTCCAAGAGCCACGTGGCCACAATGGGTAAAGGAGACCTGTGTTCCAACGAAAAATCGGTGACTGTTTCCAAGGAGGACGCCGGGGACTGCAAGATAGTTTTGGAGACCAAAAACGGTGAAACGACAGTGTTGAAGGAGAGGACGCCTCTTCTAGAAGGCGAGATAATGGACGGTTCTTTCATGAGCAAGGCTCAATTGAGAAGGTTCATACGCGACCAGATTCAGGATGCCAAGGAGAAGGACATTCTCTTTTCCGTGCATCTAAAAGCCACCATGATGAAGGTTTCCGACCCGATAATCTTCGGTCACGTCGTATCGATATATTTCGAAGACGTCTTCAAGAAACACAAGCCGATATTCGACAAGCTAGGCGTTAGCCCCAACAACGGGCTTGGCGACCTTTTTTCGAAGATTGAGGAACTTCCCGATGAGAAGCAGAAGGCGATTGAAGAGGACATCCGACGGTGCTATCAAGAAGGACCGGACCTTGCAATGGTAAATTCCGACAAGGGGATTACGAGCCTGCATGTGCCAAGCGACATAATCATCGATGCCTCCATGCCTGCCGCCCTCAAGAACGGTGGCCAGATGTGGGGTCCCGACGGCAATCCCAAGGACACGAAGTTCACCATCCCCGACAGCAGTTACGCATCTGTTTATGACGAGGTCGTAAAGGACTGCAAGGAGAACGGGAAATTCGACCCCACCACAATGGGAACGATACCCAACGTTGGTCTCATGGCGCAAAAAGCCGAGGAGTATGGGTCACACGACAAGACCTTCGAGATGCCTGAAGACGGCACCGTAAAGGTGATATCGGCAGCCGGCAACGTACTGCTGGAACATGATGTGGAGAAAGGCGACATCTGGCGCGGATGCCAGGTGAAGGACCTCCCCGTTCAGGACTGGGTGAAGTTGGCCGTGAATAGAGCAAAGGCCACCGGTTCTCCGGCGGTCTTCTGGTTGGACGAGAACCGGGCCCATGACAAGGAGCTCATAACGAAGGTGGAGAAATACTTGAAGGACCACGACACCATGGGGCTTGACATAAGGATAATGTCGCCTCTTGAAGCGACCAGATTTTCCGTCAAGCGCATGCGCGATGGCAAGGACACGATATCGGTTTCTGGCAATGTTCTTAGGGACTATCTGACCGACCTGTTCCCGATACTGGAAGTGGGAACGTCGGCCAGGATGCTCTCCATCGTTCCTTTGATGAACGGAGGCGGTCTATTCGAGACCGGAGCGGGCGGTTCGGCCCCCAAGCACGTTCAGCAGTTCCAGTCGGAAAACCATCTTCGGTGGGACTCTCTGGGAGAATTTCTGGCACTTGCAGCGTCCCTGGAACATCTGAGTGAAGGAACGGGCAACGAAAAAGCCAAGGTTCTGGGAGAGACCCTAGATGAAGCCACCACGAAGTATCTGGAAAACAACCGTTCTCCTTCCCGGAAGGTCAATGAATTGGACAACCGCGGAAGCCACTTCTACCTGGCGATGTACTGGGCCGAAGCCCTGGCGAACCAGGCCAAGGACCAGGACTTGCGGGAGAGGTTCAAGAAGGTCTTTGCCAAGATGATGGAGAACAAAGACAAGATACTGGAAGAACTCATCGAGGTACAGGGCAAGGAAATTGACCTTGGTGGATATTACCGGACCGACGACGTCAAAGTTTCCAAGGCCATGAGGCCCAGCAAAACCCTGAACGCCATCATCGAAACGGTGTGATGCTTAAGCCCGGGGGAACCGGGCTTTTTTTGTTTTTTTTTCTCATCCACGTTTTGCTACCATTTATCTAGTAGAAACCAATCTCCAACCGTGATCTCCCCAAATCTCCTCCGCACCCTCAAGGAACTCGCCCTACGGTCCGTGGACATGGACCATCTTCTCGTAACATCCATCGAACTAGGCGAGGAACTTGCCATCAGTCAGCAGACGGCATCAAATCATCTCATCGAACTTGCTGAAAAAGACCTGATAGTCCGTGAATTGCAGGGAAGAAAGCAGAAGATATCGCTGACAAAGAAGGGGTACAAACTATTGAGGGGTGAATTTTCATCTTATGCCCGGATTTTCGAAGAAGCGGGCTCCGTTATTCTTGAGGGCGAACTAGTTTCTGGCAAAGGTGAAGGCGGATATTACCTCTCTCAAGACGAATACACGGAGACCTTCAAGGAGATTCTCGGCTGGAAACCTTTTCCAGGAACGCTGAACCTCAGACTGGAAAAGCAGGCAAAAAAGTTTCTGGAGGAT
>CAZPOY010000023.1:0-21728 GCA_964588345.1 uncultured Thermoplasmata archaeon | reverse complement strand
TAGGGATGAGGTTCTCACTATAGAACCATGAATTAGTCCCCTGGAAAACAAACCCGAGGTCTTGAAGCCCTATAGAACACTAAGCTTCTCTTATATCTCGTGTTTTTTCGCTAACGTTTTTTACGTCCGTTACGTAAAAAAGGTTATATCTCGTGTTTTCCCGTAACCCAAGCGGTAACATATTCTCAAATTCCATTTCCTTATTCAACTTCATTTTTTCTTTCGCAAATCATTATATAATACCTGTCACATCCTTTCATATTCACCTTATTTTTAGGGGGAAAAAGATGTCGAAAAATAACAAGATGAGTTCCGTCGTTGTAATCGCCATTACCGTAATCTGCCTTGTTGCGGTATCTTTTTTTGTAGCAACGGCTAGTACAAAAGCAGAAAAAATCAGCATACGTCAGTTTGCAGAGGGAAATGGAACCGCAAGCAATGTCTTCCAATTTCCCCAGAATGTTCCCAACGAAAATGCGACTGGAACGGTAATGAATGTTGACACCGGAGAGAATTTCACGACGATACAAGGCGCCATCGATGACAATGAAACGCTGGACGGGCACACCATATTCGTTGATTCCGGAAAATACGTTGAAAATGTCATTATCAATAAATCGCTTACAATCAACGGCAACGGAACAATGCAAACCACGGTGGATGGTAATGGGTCAAACGATGTCATGTATGTGTCTGCAGACAATGTTACGATTATGAACCTGAGGGTTAACAACAGCGGTTCTGGATGGTCTCATCCCGCCATGCATTCCGGCATCGACCTTAGAAGCGTCAATAACTGTGAGATAATCAATGTCGTAACGGACAACTGTTACGCGGGCATCAGCGTAAATGACCTATCCAACGGGAACATCATTCGAGAATGCAACCTATCCGAAAATACATACGGTGTCCTGGGGAGTTCGTCAGATGCTACGTCAATAATCAACAACACCATTTCATCAAATGGTGATCATGGTATTCAATTCATGAATGGATGTAACGGTTGTTTGATAGAGGACAACATCATCAAGGGAAACAATTATGGAATTTATATTCAAGGTATTGACAACGAGGTTTATGAAAACACATTGCACGAAAATACTGCGGGAATATATTTCTCATATGAAAATAATGGAAACACCAAGGTTTTCCATAACAATTTTCTTAACAATTCTGACCACATTATTTGGAGCGGTCCAGAACCAATCGGAATAACCTGGGACGACGGATACCCCTCTGGTGGAAATTACTGGGACAACTGGACCACCCCCGACCTGATGGGCGGCGTGAACCAGGATATTCCTGCATCGGATGGTGTGGTTGACCTGCAGTACAATGTCACCGACGGTACAAATTTCGATAGCTATCCGATGACCGAACCCAATGGGTGGTTTAACATCACTTACGTCGGCCCCGTGCAAAACATCGACACTGGCGAGTATTTTGCAACGATACAGGCAGCTATCGACGACGCGGACACATTGGACGGGCATACCATATTTGTCAGTGCGGGAACGTACAATGAAAGCATCGTGGTTGACAAGCGATTGACCATCATGGGGGAAGACAAGAACACCACCATCATCGATGCAGGTGGAACCGGGACCTGCGTGTGGATCACTGCCGACCATTCCCATATCTCCGGCTTCACGACAATAGGATTTGGCACAACCTGGTCGTCCAGCGATTCCGGCGTAAACTTAGATGCGGACAACTGCACGGTGAGTGAGATAACAGTACCTCATAACGGGTGCATCGGAATCTTTTCCTACCTTAATCAATTCAATACGATTTCAAACTGTTCGGTAATTGGAACGCAATACGGAATACTTCTCGATACATGTTGGGATGTCAACGTTGTCCAAAATTGCCAGGTTGACGCATGCGAAACGGGCATTCTGATTTACGGTGATTACCAACGGGTGTCAGGGGTGCAGGTTACAAACTCAGAATTCGGCATTGCCATCGTTAATGCCGATTTCAACCAGATAAGGAATTCGACGATCTCCGGGTGTATCAATGGGACCTGGATTTATGGTCAGGATACGGTGATTGTGAATAACACATTTACGGGGAATGAGAACGGAGTGTACATTTATTCAGGAACCAACAATGAGATATGCAACAACAATTTCGTAGCGAACATCAATCACACTTATTGCCAAGATTCGCCGAATACATGGAACACGGCATATTCCCTAGGCGGTAATTACTGGGACAACTGGACGGCCCCCGACTTGAACGGCGACGGATTTGTGGATTCTCCTTATGTTGATTATCTGGTCCAGGACGACTGGCCCCATACCGTTGCCTATGGCTGGCTCAATCCCCATCCCACCCAGAATGTTCTCAATGTAGACCAGGGGCTATGGTACGAAACCATCCAGAACGCGATTAATAACGCCATTGCCGGGGATACCCTGGAAGTGAGTGCAGGGACATATTATGAAAACGTGGTGGTCGATAAACAATTGACCATTCTTGGCGAATCCATGGACAACACGACGATAAACGGAGGGGGAAACGGGAATGTCGTTACCATCAATGCATGGAACGTCCATTTCGACGGATTTACGGTCGTCAATAGCGGTGTGGACTTCTATGACTCGGGAATAGAACTTTACGAAGCAGAGGCGTGCGTGGTGGCGAATTGCATGTTATCCAACAACAACCAGGGCCTATACGCATATTACTATTCGAGCAATAACGTTTTCAGAAATATTGAGATAATTAACAACAGCGTCGGTTATTTCGCATATCTGGGTTCTACGCACAACGTAATGGATGATTGCGTCATATCCAACAATGATGATACCGGCTTCGTTCTGTACAGCGACTCAGGCAACCACACGGTCTCCAACTGCACCATTACCCAGAATTACCGCGGCTTCGAGGCATCTCTTTATTCCAGTTGGAACACGATTGAAAACAGTGACATCTCGAACAACAGCTTGAGAGGCGTGTATTTCGATGGGTCCGACCATAACACCATCAGCGGCAATAAGATAAACGGTAACGAAATCGGGATTTATTTAAAGGAGAACGCTTACCAAAATGCTATTTTTGAAAACGACATTTCAAATTCGCCCACCAGAGGCGTTTACATACAGTATTCTTCAAGCGGTGGAAATCATTTCTACCACAACAATTTCATTGACAATTCGGTCCATGTAGAAACCGTCAGTATCGACACCTGGCACAACGGTTATCCTTCAGGAGGCAACTACTGGTCTGATTGGACCTCGCCTGATGATTATGGCGGTGTTGACCAGGACATACCTGTTTTCGATGGTGTCGTCGACCAGCAGTACGAGGTTACAGCCGGTTCGAATTACGACCTGTACCCGGTGACCGAACCCAATGGGTGGTTGAACATCACCTATGTCGGCCCTGTGCACAACGTTGATACCGATGAATACTTCCCGACCATACAGGGGGCCATAGACGACGCGGATACGCTAGACGGCCACACCGTCACCGTTTTGAACGGCACTTACAATGAAAACGTGAAGGTGAACAAATCGTTGTCGTTGATAGGCGAAGAAAAAGCGTTTGTCATCATTGTGGGCAACGGAACTGGCAGCGTACTAAACATTACGGCAAGCAACGTTACCCTTACAGGATTCACGGTGACGGGGAGCGGGTCGAACTGGGTGGATGCTGGAATCGCACTGCATCATTCGGACAATTCGTCTGTTTATGACAACATCGCCGTGTTTAACGAGGTGGGCATTTTCTCATTTGCTTCCAACGACAATGAGATATGGATGAACAACGCAACGGAAAACGGCATGGGCATTATTTTGTTTCGCTCATTTGACAACAATGTTTCCTACAATATACTGGATGAGAATATTGATAACGGATTGATGGGGCTATACTCACAGCACAATAATATTCTAAATAACTCCGCTTCCAACAACACGGACAACGGGATTATTCTGTACGAATCCAATTTTACACTCATCAAGGGAAACAGGGCTTCCGGGTGCCTCAACGGTGCTTGGGTAATAAATTGCAGTTACGTTGTCCTGGAGGAAAACAACCTGTCGAGAAATTATTACGGCGTCCTCCTTTCATCCACGAACCATTCACTGGTTTCGGGCAACGTGATATCACATACCATCTACGACATGGCCGTCAAACTGGAATATTCAAACAACGTCACGATGGTCGATAATGACGTGTTTTCAAACGACCTTTACGGGATATATCTTGAGAACTCCCCTGACTGCACCATTGCTGCAAACCGATTGCATTCCAACGAGTATGGCATTATATTGGACAAGTGCAACGGGAGCGATGTCATTGAGAATGACATTCGGGGTTGCAACATATCCATAGGAGTCGTTTCCTCCGGTTACAACGCAATTCAGAACAATACGTGCACGCTCGGCGATCTGGGCCTGGTATTGGCGGAGGAGACCCATCATCTGGACATTGGCAACAACGCGTTCATACAAAACGTCGCGGGCATCCTTACTGAGGGAATTTTAAATCACAGTGCAATTTATGGTAACGCCCTTTCTGATAACGAGTTCGGGTTATATTTGCATTGGTCAACGGGCAACATCATCACCGGCAACCAAATCCGCAATAACAGCGCATATGGCATAATGGTGGAGGAATCAAACAACAACACGTTCTACCATAATAACCTCATGAACAATGCCGTTCAGGCATATGACAATGGCACTAACAACTGGGACAACGGCTACCCCTCGGGAGGCAACTACTGGTCCGATTGGACCAGCCCTGATGTCATGGGTGGTGAGAATCAGGATATCCCCGCATCCGATGGCGTCGTCGATTTTCAGAGGAACGTTTCTGCAGGTTCGAATATGGACCGATACCCCGTGACCCAGATGAACGGATGGGAGAACATCACGTATGTCGGGCCCGTTCACAACGTCGATTCTGACATATACTTCCCGACCATTCAGGGAGCCATAGACGACAATGAAACGCTGGACGGACACACCATAACCGTGGGCAGTGGGACATATAACGAGAGTATAATCGTGCACAAATCCATATCACTGATTGGTGCTGGAAGCGACACGACGGTCATCAATGGAAGCGGAGAATGGAAGATTGTTCAGATAACCTCGGACGGGGTCAACATAAGTGGATTCACCTTGACCGGAACCGGTTGGAATTCGATGGGAATATACGTTGAGAACGCGGATTACTGCAATCTCGAAGGCATGCACGTGGGAAATGAGATAGGGTACGGCATTGACATGCACTTTTCCAATCACAGTACTATCGCCAGGAACAATATCTCTACTAGCGTTTCTGCAATAGCAATCGAAAAGTCCGACAATTGCATCATCAAAGACAACATCGTCTCCTCCGCAACATGGTATGGCATCAGAATCAGCGGGTCTTCCTTCAGCACAGTCACGAATAACAGCGTGTCACTTGTATCCAAATATGGAATATACATGATTCCAACCTGGTCGCCGACCGTGTTATCCAATAACAACACAATCGAAGGGAATACTCTGGAGGGAAATGGTGACGGAATAACGTTCTCTTCAGAAGGTATCGGAAATACCGCCATCAACAACGTGATGGTGGAAAACCAGAATGGCGTTGTAATGGGTTACGCGGGCAACTACCTCAGGAGCAATCTCCTTACGATCCTTCCCGGGCAAGTGGGATTCTCATTCAGCAACACGAATTCATATGACAGCGACATCGACACGTCGAACACCGTCAACGGCATTCCCGTACGCTGGTACAACCGGTTGTCGGGCACAGAATCTGAACCCGTGGTTATTGACAACATTCACGTTGAACTTGCCGGCATCACCAACGTTGCCCAGATAATGTTTTACAACTGTTCGTACGTCACACTGTCAAATTCCAGTGCAATTAACGGTACGGCCGAAGGCGTCTATTTCTATGATTGTTATTCGGTTTCTGTTTCTGAAACAAACGCCTCGTATAATGGAAATAATGGCATCTGCCTGTACATGACCGAGAACGGCCTGATAACAGATAATGTTGCAAGCTGGAACGGTGACTCGGGCATATTGATTGAAAGCGACTGGCAGGTGGAAAGTTACGCAAACAATAACAGCATCGTGGGAAACACCGCGCAATACAACGCATGGACCGGTATCTACCTCTATGGTGGCTGGGGCATTGGAAAGGCAGACAACAATACCGTCGTAAACAATACCTTCACGATGAACAATTGCGGCATCGGCATCGAAGACTCGGACAACAACACCGTCCTTTACAACGACTGCTCGCAGAATACCTGGGCCGGCTTCTACCTGTGCCTTGCTTCGAACAACACCATTGCCTACAACGATGCTTCGAACAATACCAATTTAGGTTTCGATATCTGCTGGGATAGCATCAATAACGTGATATCCCATAATGATGCATCGAATAATCAAGACGGGGGGGTCTTTCTGGAGGATACTTCTAGCCATAACGTAATCGAGAACAATATAGTAGGCCACTGTGGCGTGGGCATATGGCTCGACTATTCGTCGAACTACAATGTTATTGCGAACAATTCGGCATTATACTGTTTCATCGGTATTTATCTGGAAGGAGATTCGAACTACGCCACTATTTTAAAGAACAATGTGTCCCACTGTAAAATGGGTATTCTCCTTGAACAATCCTCAAATGCGATCATATCCGGGAACACCGCCATTAATTGTGTATGGGGAGGTATCTATCTAGACCATTCCAACGACGATGTGATAACGGGAAATGTCCTCATAGGAGACGGTTCGTCTGCAGACCAATACGGGATATCCACAAGTTCCTCGCACAGGAATACGATATCTGAAAACATGGTCGCAGGGCAAGATTATGGCATTTACCTGCGATTGTCAAACAACAATACCATTTACCACAACAACATCATCAACAACACAGTACAGGCATATGATGACGACGACAACGTCTGGGACAACGGCTACCCCTCGGGAGGCAACTACTGGTCCGATTGGACCAGCCCTGATGTGTGGAAGGGGCCATCACAGAACTACACCGGTGCGGATGGCATTGTTGATGCCGAATATGTTGTTTCGGCCGGCACGAATCTCGACAACTTCCCGGTGACCGATTTCAATGGCTGGTTCAACATTGACACGAAGGGGTCTGTTTGGAACCTTGACACAGGAGAAGATTTCTGGACCATTCAGGAAGCCGTCGATGCCATCAATACGACAAACGGCCATACGATATTCGTGGGCAATGGAACATATTATGAGAACGTCGTTGTAAACAAGCAATTGACCCTACTTGGCGAATCCAAAAACGGAACAATGGTGGATGGGATGAACTACAATGACTGCTTCGTGGTTGCGGCGGACAACGTGTGGATTGCCGACATGGCCTTCACCAACCCAGGCAACACCGGGGACCCCTACAAGACGGCAATCGAGGTTTACGCCAACTATCTCACCGTTGAAAACTGCAACTTTTACGGCCCATTCCAATTCGGTGTGATGATGCCCTCTTCAAAATTGAACATGAGGATTTCGTACAACCATTTCGACGGTGCATCGGGAGACGCCGTCCATTTGAACTCCGGTTCGAACAATCTGGTGGAAAACAACACCTTTGTGAATAACAACAACGGTATCTGGGTGCGCCAGTCCTCATACATCACCATTAGGAACAACACGTTCGATGGAAACGGTTACGGGGTCAAGACCGGAAATGCATGGAATGATTACTACATCTACCACAATGTGTTCCTCAACTCCGGTACGGCACACATATGGGCACAGGACCCAAACCCGGCAATCCATTTCTGGATGCCATACCCCATAGGGGGAAATCATTTTGACACCTGGACCACGCCTGATGTTTTCATGGGACCGGACCAGAACAATCCAGGGGCAGACGGCATCGTAGATTCCCCGTTTGCTTTCACTGGCAGTTCCGACAACCTTCCCTGGACGGTTCCAAACGGGTGGCTCCATTTCAACTTGACCGGACCAGTAATGAACGTTGATACGGGAGAAGATTTCTGGACCATACAAGAAGCCATTGACGACCCGGATACCCTCGACAACCACATGATATCCATAGGTGCAGGGATGTATCGGGAGAACGTTGTCGTGAACAACGCCCTCACTCTGGAGGGAGACGGGAGAAGCAACACGACCGTCGATGCCTCGGCAAGCGGAACGGGTTTCCAGGTGACCCGCGATTATGTCGTCATTTCATCTCTGAACGTATCCAATGCTTCGTCGGGTTTTTCCGGCATCCATTTCCTTGGCACCGAATACGGCGCAGTCGTTGATTGCATGTTGTGGGATAACGGTGAGGCAGGCATTCACCTTGACCATTCCAAAGACATCAATGTATTTGATTCTCTTTTCACCTCCAACGTTTATGGTGTTTATGCGGATGCCGCTAGCCATGGTAATTTCATCAGCAATGTTTTCACAGGCAGTCCCTATGCGTATTATGTAGATTCATCTGACAATTTTACGGTGATGAATAACAGCCAGACCGATTGTTCGATGTTCGTTTACATGATGTATTCGGAAAGAATCGATTTCATCTACAATGATGTCCGGGGCGCTTCAAGCATAGCCGCATTCTACCTCTATGATTCTGATTTTTGCTACATCACGGACAATCAGATATCCGACAATCCCACGACGGCCATCAATCTTGAATTCGGTGATTACAACACAATCCACGACAACAACATAACGAACAACAGCATCGCCTTGGAAATACAATGGACGGGAACGGGACTCATCTATCACAATAATTTCATTGGAAACGACGTCGATTGCATCGTGCACGGAACCCGCTCGGACCTCTTCGACTTCGGCTATCCCTCCGGTGGCAATTATTGGGATTCGTGGATTTCTCCTGATTCATTCAGAGGACCTGGACAGGATTATCCCGGTTCTGACGGCTTTGTGGATTCGCCTTATGTAATCAACGGAACCCTTGTTGATGAATATCCCGTTACCGTTCCCGACGGCTGGCTCGACATAAATACGACGGGACCTGTCGTAAATCTTGACACCGGAGAAACCTTCTTCGCAATACAGGATGCTTTGGACGATGCGGACACCATGAACGGACACACGATATCCGTCGGTGCCTGGACGTACTACGAGAACGTGATAGTTGACAAAGAAGTAAGCATAATTGGAGATGGTGCTAACGTCACATTCGTCGACGGACAGAGGACGGAATCTGTGTTCACGGTTATGGCGCACAACGTGGAGATATCGGGCTTCACCATCATGAACGGTAGCCAGTCTTCTGAAGCGGGCGTCTTCGTAGAAAAAGTTAATCAAACCAGCATACACGACAACGTGGTTACAGACAACGGAAAGGGCGTATGGTTCTCAGTTGTTCAAAACTCAACGGTTTACACCAACACGGTCACAAGCAACATGGATGATGGGATTTATCTTGTCAACTCCCTGCATTGCACGGTCAAGGAAAATAATGCGACTGGCAACGGCCGTAGCGGTGTTGTTTTGTCAATGCATTGCGCCTACAATACGGTCTCAAACAATTCCATGCATTTCAACGATTACGGCGTCTGGCTTTACAATGCTCATGACAATACAATTGAAAACAACTGGATGGTCGATACCGGTAATGGCATTTACGTTCAGTACTGGGCTCCGAACAACATCATCAGGGAAAATCATGTTGAATCGAATACGATTGTTGGCATTCACATTACCAACACGTGCTCGGGCAACCAGATTTACCACAACAACATCATCGGAAACAGCAACCAGTCTTACGATTACGATGTGAATGCGTGGAACCTTCCCTATCCCAACGGTGGAAACTACTGGAGCAACTACGTCTGCGACGATTTGAAGCACGGCGAAAACCAGGACAAACCCGGTTCCGACGGCATTCTGGATTCCCCGTATTCATACGACCAGTATCCCCTGGCCCAGATGTGGGGCAACCAAACGGCCCCTTACGTAACCATAAACGCACCGGCCCCTTCGTACTACGGGGGCGAGGTCGTGCTCAATGCAACGGTCATCGATTTCGACCGAGACGGCAATGAGACGACATATCACGCATATGTCCCGGGTCTGGACCTGACGATACCTCTTGCAAGAGTCACCGGAACCGAGTACTGGAATGGTTATCTTGATACGAGTCCCATGCCTGAAGGACAACTGGACATATGGTTCAACGCCACCGATGAACTTATGAATGGTGATTCGAAAATGGTGACGATTGACGTTGACAACATTCCACCTCAGGCAGTTGCCGGACCGGACCAGCAGGTTTCCCCCGGAACCCTCGTGACCTTCAACGGGGCGGGTTCAAGTGACAACGTAGGCATAGTAAACTACACCTGGACCTTCGAATACGATAACGGCACGGTGAATCTTTATGACGAGATAACACAATTCCCGTTCGACGTCGAAGGTTCGTACATAATCACGCTTACGGTGACGGATGCTCAAGGCAATTTCCATTCCGACGTTGTTCTTCTTGCCGTGGGTGCGACCTTTACCATGGAACTGGAACCGGGCTGGAACCTGATTTCGATACCGACGAATGAAACGGACTGGTCCATAGAATCGGTCCTTTCGTCCATAGACGGTCTTTATTCCCGTGTCCAGACATACGATGCGGCAACGGATTCCTGGCTCCTATACGAGAGAAACGCTCCGTCGTGGTTGAATACTCTCACGATGCTTGAACCACAGCAGGGTTACTGGATCGACATTGAGACCGAGGGACCGGTTACTTTGTCCTTGCATTCCCAAGAGAATGACTCACCCGTTGAAATGGAACTGGAGAAAGGATGGAACCTAATCGGCTATCCCACGATGATGGAAAATCAAACCGTGGAGGAGGTCTTTTCAGGCATATCCTGGGACATGGTCCAGATGAGCGACCAGTCCTGGGACTACAATCTGGTGTATCTTCCTGGTTGGTACGAGATGGAAGCGGGGAGAGGATATTGGGTGCATGTGACATCGGAATGCGTAGTAACCATCAATAGCACTCGTGTGCGAATGATCTCTAATATCAATGTGCATATTGGCGATTCCACATGATGGGGCTAGGCAGCGTACATCTCCAATATTGATATATTTTTGTCCCACAGCCCATTTGTAGTCAGTTTATTTATAACTGATTGCCAATATCTTTAGTAATTCTCGAGGGATCCCCATGAAACAGCTAACCTCATTTCTTCTGGTCATGTTAATGATCGCGACGCTCCTAAGTGTATTATCCGGCTCTGCCGTATCTTCGGAAACAACTGTGCTCGTACCCCTCGGGGGCGGCACTTTCGGCGAGGGAGACGGGTCGGCAGGAAATCCGTACATAATCACGGATCTGCTGGACCTGCAGGCCATGAACTTTGACCTTCGGGCCAACTATTCCCTGGCGAATGACATCGATGCTTCCGAAACTTCAACTTGGAACAGCAGGGCAGGTTTTACTCCTGTAGGCAACGACACTTTGGAATTCAAAGGTAGCCTTGACGGTTGTAACTACACAATTTCTGGCCTTTTTATCAATAGGTCCAGCCAGGATTATGTGGGGTTATTTGGATATTTGAACGAAAGCGCACAGATTAGCAATCTCAATCTAATAAATTGCAATGTTATCGGGGATTACTACGTTGGAGGACTTACCGGATACAACCTTGGCACCATAGAAAACTGCACCTCTTCATCTCGGGTGAATGGAGGTATGTATGTTGGAGGTATGATAGGATACCATGGTGGCTTCGTGGCACGTTCATCAAGCTCCAGTGCAGTAACTGGAACCATGGGTTCGATTGGAGGCCTAATAGGATATAGTAACTTAGGCCATACAACAGAATGCCACGCCACCGGAGATGTCCAAGGAATGGGGTACCTCGGAGGCCTTGCTGGATACCTGGCAGGGGGTTCCTTCACGCGAAATTATGCCAGGGGTGACGTGACGGGTACGGACGACCTTGTGGGCGGCCTTGTCGGTTACCAGAGTGAACAACCCATAACAGACTGCTATGCTACCGGTGACGTTATTGGGGACAGCGGGGTCGGCGGTTTAATCGGAGGCTATGCTGGAAGCGTCACCAACTCATTTTCCACAGGCAAGGCCTCGGGAAATGGCAATGTTGGCGGTTTCCGCGGATTGTTTACAAGTGGAACCTTGACCGGGTGCCACTGGGATGTGAACACATCGGAAACCACTGATGGCGTCGGAGATACAGACCCCGAACCCGCCGGTGTCGCCGGAAATACCACCGTCGAGATGATGCAACAGGCAACATTCACCGGTTGGGACTTTGGCAACACCTGGTACATCATCGATGGACTGACCTATCCAGACCTTCAATGGAGCCGGGGAATCACCCTTTATTCCGGCGGTTCGGGAACCGTGGATGACCCGTATATTATTTCAAACGCATACGACTTGCAGAACATGAGCCTGGAGCTGGATGCGCATTATGTTCTGGGAAATGACTTCGACGCTTCCGTGACATCCTCGTGGAACGGCGGGAACGGCTTCGTCGCGGTCGGAGACGGCGGCAACCCCTTCACCGGCTCACTGGAGGGAAACGGCTACGAGATAAATCGCCTCTACATCAACGACCCTGGCTCTGGGACATTTGGTCTTTTTGGATTTTTGAATTCGGGGGCCAGCGTCAGTAACTTGTCCCTGGTGGATGCCAATTTCACAGCAAATTCCAAATTGGGAGGAATAGCGGGTGTCAGCCAGAACAGCGAGATAGTCAATTGCCACGTATCCGGGACAATCATCGCCAATGGCAGTGAGGTCGGTGGTATTGTTGGATTCCAAGATGGCGGAGTCACAGAGGGCTGCAGTTTCTCCGGGACTGTGTCGGGAACCAACAGGGTTGGCGGGTTGGTGGGTTATATGCTGAACACTGCCGAACTGTACCGGTCATTCAGCAATGCAACCGTAACCGCATCGAACACGGACTCACGGGTGGGCGGTGCCGTGGGCGATCTGGCGGAAAATTCATTTTCCGAGGAGTGCTACTCTTCAGGCCATGTGTCAGGAATCAAGTTTGTCGGAGGTTTTGTTGGCAGGACGTGGCATAGCGATGCGACCGATTGCTATTCCAGAAGCACTGTAAATGGAAGTAGTTACGTTGGTGGTTTTGTTGGAATTCACCAAAATGATGATGATGACATCATCCAGTATTGTTATTCCACTGGTTCGGTCTCGGCCAATTCCAATGTTGGAGGTTTTGTGGGTCTTGCAGCGGCCGCTCCTGTCATTGCTGATTCATACTGGGACACCGAAGCATCCGAAATGGCCACTAGCCCCGAGGGGGGAATCGGGAAGACCACGGCGGAGATGAAGTTGCGTTCCACGTACACGGATTGGGATTTTCACAACGTCTGGTATATCAGGCAGGATGGTTCCGAGTATCCTGTTTTCATCTGGGATATCGAAATTAAATATGTCATCACCGACATTTACGAACTGGACCTCGTCCGATTCGACCTTGATGGGGACTACGTCGTGGCAAATGACATAAACGCCAGCGCTACGAGCGGGTGGAACTCGGGGGCTGGGTTCGTGCCGATAGCGAATGATACTGATCCAGGAACTGGCGGTTTTCAGGGAACAGCTTTCACAGGCTCGATAAACGGTCAGAGTTATGATATCACAGATCTCTTCATCAACAGGACGGGTGAGGATTATGTCGGATTGTTCGGCTACATCGGTGCCGGAGGGTCCGTGAGCAATGTGAGCCTAACCTATGTCAATGCCAGCGGAGATTGGTACGTCGGCGGCTTTGCAGGGGTTAACAGAGGAAACATAACGAACTGTTACAGCACGGGAAACGCTGGTGGAACTGATTTCGTAGGCGGCTTTGTAGGAAGAAACTGGAATGGCACCATAACGAACTGCTACAGCACCGGGAATGCCAGCGGGACTAGTAATGTCGGCGGTTTTGCAGGGTATAACTGGAACGGCACCATAACAGACTGCTACAGCACCGGGAATGCCAGCGGGACTAGTAATGTCGGCGGCTTCACGGGGAACAATTCCGGTATGGTCGCCGATTGCTTCTGGGACAACCAGACCTCCGGACTGACGACCAGTGCTGGCGGCACGGGCAAGAGCACATTGGAGATGAAGACGAAAAACACATTCATGGCAGCAGGCTGGGACTTCGTATCCGTGTGGTACATCAGGCCGGATGGTTCCGAGTATCCTGTGTTCATTCGGGATATTGAGATAAAACATCTCATCACCAACCTTTACGAACTGGACATCGTCCGATTTGACCTTGATGGAGACTACATCGTGGCAAACGACATAGACGCCAGCACGTCGGTTAGTTGGAACGCCGGGGCCGGGTTCGAACCCATCGGCAATGCCACCAACCCATTCAATGGTTCTCTTAAAGGCCAGGGCTTCACCATATCTAACCTGACAGTAAACCGCAGTTTGGAACACTATTCCGCCCTGTTCGGTGTCATCTCTCCCAATGCTGTCATTCAAAATCTGACCATGAAGAATTCCTACAGCAATGGAAACTGGTATGTCAGCGCGCTCGTCGGGCTCAACCACGGCGAGATAAGGGCATGTCACGTGGATAACCTCACGTTCTCGGGTAATTACCGACTGGGCTCCGTCGCCGGCGTGAACAATGGAACCATTCTCGACTGCAGCGCCTACATCTACCACACAGGTTCGTTCTCAGAGGCGGGGGTCATTGCCGGCTGGAACGATGCCACGGGAATAATAAACAACAGCCATGGCTGGGGCTTCCTTAGTGGAAGTGACGAGATAGGCGGGCTCGTGGGACGCAACTACGGAAATGTGACGAACAGCAAATCCTCAGCAATTGCCAGCGGAAATAGTAATATCGGCGGCTTGATTGGAACTAATCGTGGCACCATAACAGACTGCTACAGCACCGGAAATTCCAGCGGAACTGATCTCGTAGGTGGCTTTGCAGGGAATAACTTGGGTGGCACCATAACAAACTGCTACAGCACCGGGAATGCCAGCGGAACTACTAATGTCGGCGGCTTCGCGGGAGACAATACCGGCACGATTGCCGATTGCTTCTGGGACAACCAGACCTCCGGACTGACGACCAGCGCTGGCGGTACGGACAAGAACACCATGGAGATGATGGACCTCACCACGTTCTCCAACGCGGGCTGGGACATTGCCCATGTTCGTGATCATCTCGGAGAGATGTGGTACATTGATGACGGACTAGAGTATCCCCGCTTATTGTGGGAAACATATATTGACACATATCCTCCAGTTGCCGATGCAGGTTCAAATGTTTACATAGGACAAGGAGACACGGTTTTCTTCGACGGTAGTAATTCCACCGATAATGTTGATGTCGAAAATTACACCTGGACGTTCGATTACGAAGGGAGCACGGTTACCCTCTACGGAGTCAACCCCACCTTCCAATTCTTCCATGCTGAAACAATCACCGTAACGTTGGTGGTACTTGACCTGGCAGGCATTCAAGACGTTGATTACATGGGCGTTCACGTCAATGATACCACGCTTCCAGAGGCAGATGCCGGTGACGATAAAGATGGCGGCATGGGTGACGTGATTACATTTGACGGGGCGGGTTCGCAGGACAATGTCGCTGTCGTGAATTACACGTGGCAATTCGTCTACAACGCCATGCCGGTCGAATTATACGGCGTTTCGCCCTCTTTCACATTTGATTTAATGGGAGAATACGAGGTCCTTCTGACGGTTTCAGACGATGCGGGACTCTCGAACAAAGATACCGTTTGGGTCAACATTACCGACACTACCCCTCCGGTTTCCAATGCCGGGTCCGACCAGCAGGTTTCCCCCGGAACCCTCGTGACCTTCAACGGGGCGGGTTCAAGTGACAACGTAGGCATAGTAAACTACACCTGGACCTTCGAATACGATAACGGCACGGTGAATCTTTATGACGAGATAACACAATTCCCGTTCGACGTCGAAGGTTCGTACATAATCACGCTTACGGTGACGGATGCTCAAGGCAATTTCCATTCCGACGTTGTTCTTCTTGCCGTGGGTGCGACCTTTACCATGGAACTGGAACCGGGCTGGAACCTGATTTCGATACCGACGAATGAAACGGACTGGTCCATAGAATCGGTCCTTTCGTCCATAGACGGTCTTTATTCCCGTGTCCAGACATACGATGCGGCAACGGATTCCTGGCTCCTATACGAGAGAAACGCTCCGTCGTGGTTGAATACTCTCACGATGCTTGAACCACAGCAGGGTTACTGGATCGACATTGAGACCGAGGGACCGGTTACTTTGTCCTTGCATTCCCAAGAGAATGACTCACCCGTTGAAATGGAACTGGAGAAAGGATGGAACCTAATCGGCTATCCCACGATGATGGAAAATCAAACCGTGGAGGAGGTCTTTTCAGGCATATCCTGGGACATGGTCCAGATGGGCGACCAGGTATGGGACTACAATCTGGTCTATCTGCCGGGATGGTATGTGATGGAGCCGGGAAAGGGATATTGGATTCATATTACTAGGGATGAGGTTCTCACTATAGAACCATGAATTAGTCCCCTGGAAAACAAACCCGAGGTCTTGAAGCCCTATAGAACACTAAGCTTCTCTTATATCTCTTGTTTTTTCGCTAACGTTTTTTGCGTCCGTTACGTAAAAAAGGTTATATCTCTTGTTTTTCGCTAACGTTTATGCTGGAAACTCGAGGAAGTTAAGTCCTCTCAAAAGCGAAACCCGAGGTCTTGAAGCCCTATAGAACACTAAGCTTCTCTTATCTCTCATGTTTTTTGCCTAATCTTTTTTGCGTCCGACACGCAAAAAAGGTTAGGGTGCATGTAACGGTAGACCAAACGTTGGTCATATTCCCTTGAAGCCAGCATTTCCAGAATGACTCGTAATCCTGAATGAAACGTGCCATATTAGAAGGGAAACCCCCTCCATTTTCATTTGGGTATGATGGTGATTTCCACCTTTGCATCCTCTATTTCCCAGGTTTTACTTTCTCCTTCGGCAACGGTTCCTTCTTGAATGCCGTCCGAAAGCGTTTCGCTGGCGATGTGTTCTCCCCAGGTGCTTAGGACTTCCGATATCTCCTCGTCGCCTTTTACGTAGGTGTCTATCCGCTGGTCGTATCCAAGGTCCAGGTCCTTCCTCATGGACTGTATCCTTCGGATTATCTCGCGTGAAAGTCCTTCCTTTTTTAGTTCGGGTGTGACCAAGGTATCCACGGCGACCCATATGCCTTCGGATTCGGTTGCCGAGTAATCGGGTTTTTCGACCCAACTGACATCGACGTCTTCCTCATCGAGCAGGTGCCCTCCTGCTTTGAGATTTCCCTCGGCAAGCTTTTTAAGGGCATTACGGGGGTCCATGGCTTCCAGTTCCTTCTTGACCGCCGGAGCATCGGCCTTGTATTTCGGTCCGGCCTTTGCATGGTCCAGTTTAACCACTGGGTCCATGAGTTCCTTCTCATCCTCAAAACGGACGATTTCTTTCACGTTTATCTCGTCTGCAAGAATGTCCAGGTAATCGTCGAGGCGGTCCAGGGACTCCTTTTCTCCCGCCAGCATCATTTTGGCTAACGGCTGCCTTAGCTTGATGTTCTCTTTCTGCCGGGCGTGCCTTCCCGCTTCAGCTATCTTAATGGCCAGCTTCATTCCCTTTTCAAGTTCCTCGTCCCTGAGGGCAGGTTCCACCTCCGGATACGTTGTAAGATGAACCGATTCGGGTGCCGTTTTGTCGATGCCCCATGAGAGATTCCTGTACACCGATTCGGAAAAGAAGGGGGTCATGGGTGCCATGAGCTTGGCAAGGGTGACCAATGCGTGATGAACCGTTTCGTACGCTTCCCGCTTTTCCTCCGTCAGTTCTCCCACCCAGAACCTCTTCCTGGACCTTCTCAGATACCAGTTGGAAAAATCATTTATGAAATCCACAAGCTCCCGGAATATTAGGTGCAATTCGTATTCGTTGAAGCCCGAATGGAACGCTTCGGTAAGCGAGTCCAGACGACTCAAGAGCCACCGGTCCAATATGTTGTCGGACTTTACTTCCCCCGATGGAACGAATCCGTCGAGATTTGCATTGCTGACGAAAAAGAAATAGACGTTCCAGAGGGTCCCCAGGGTCTTTTTCTGGGTCTCCAAAGCCAGGTCAGGGGAGAATCGGGTGGATGCCCAGACCGGGACCGAATAAAGGTGGAGTCTCACGGTGTCGGCACCGACCTTGTCCATGGCGGATATCGGATTGACGGCATTCCCTTTGGATTTGGACATCTTCTGACCGTCCTCGTCAAGTATCAGTCCAAGGGTGAGTACGTTCTCGTATGCTTCCTTGCCAAAAACGCTGGTGCTTACTGCAAGGAGGGTGTAGAACCATCCTCGCGTCTGGTCAATGGCTTCGGTGATGAAGTCCACGGGGAATGCCGCATCGAATTCGTCCTTGTTTTCAAATGGGTAATGGAACTGGGCGAAGGTGGCTGACCCTGAATCGTACCACGTGTCAATGACGTATTCTTCCCGATGCATGTCGGAACCGCATTCGGGGCATTTGAGAACGACGTAATCAACCCAGGGGCGGTGAAGTTCGAAATCTTCCGGGAGGGGTTCTGTGGCCTTTTCCGCAAGTTCTTCCTTGCTCCCGATGCAGGTCTGGTGAGATTCGTCCTCGGTGCAGACCCAGACGGGCAGCGGCGTACCCCAGAAACGATTTCTGGAAAGGGCCCAGTCCTTCAGTTCCTTGAGGAAATTGCCGAATCTTCCGTGCTTGAGATGTTCGGGCTTCCAGTTGACCTTTTCATTGTTCTCCATCATCGCCGTTTTTTGCCGGGCCATCCTGACGAACCAGGAATCCAGGGCGTAATAGAGAAGGGGCGAATCGCATCGCCAGCAGAACGGGTACGTGTGCCTTATTTTGCCCGTATCGAATAGGAGATTGTAACTTTCGAGATATTCCATGATGCTGGGGTCGGCGTCTTTGACAAAAACGCCTGCCCAAGGCGTCACTTCCTCGGTGAAGCGTCCCTTGTCATCAACGGGATTTACCATGCCAACGCCTTTCTCCCTGCATATTTCGTAATCGTCTATGCCGTATGCCGGGGCGATGTGGACGACGCCGGTCCCCTCTTCAGCGGTTACGAAGGGGGCAGAAGTTATGAACAAAGACGGTTCGGGGGCGTCTACGAAAGGAAGGAGTTGCTTGTATTGCTTGCCCACCAGTTCCTTGCCCTTGACAACTTTTAGCAATTCCACTTCGGACATGTTTTCCGAAAAGGTCCTGTCCACGGCTTCGGTTGCCAGATAATACCGTTCTCCCCGGAACTGCACCAGGGAATAATCCATTTCCTGGCCAACAGCCAGGAGAAGGTTCGATATCAGCGTCCAGGGGGTCGTTGTCCAGGCCAGTAGCGACGCCTCCTCGTCTTCCAGGTGGAATTTTACGATGACTGTGGGGTCTTCCGTGGTCTCGTATCCCTGTGCCACTTCATGAGATGAAAGGGGCGTTCCGCATCGGGGGCAGTATGGCACGACATAGTAACCCTTCTCCAGCAGTTTCTTTTCCCATAACTGTTTCAGCGACCACCAGACGCTCTCGATGTAAGGGTCAGTCATTGTGACGTAGGCATTGTCGAAATCCATCCAGAGGCCTACGCGCTCGTCCATCTCCGCCCAGGCGTCCCTGTACTTGAAGACGCTCTTCTTGCACCGGGCATTGAATTTCTCCACGCCGTACTCGATGATTTCTTCTTTGGACTCCATGCCAAGTTCTTTTTCTACTTCTAGTTCAACAGGCAGCCCGTGGCAGTCCCAACCGGCAATGTACGGTTTGATGGTGTGTCCCGTAAGGAAGCGGTAACGCAAAAAAGCGTCCTTTACCGAACGGGTCAGGGCATGGCCTATGTGAGGCATTCCGTTGGCCGTGGGGGGACCTTCCAAAAAGATGAATTTCTTCTTGCCGTCCATCTTCTCCCTGACCTTGCGGAATATCTCCTCTTCATTCCAAAATGAGATTATCTCCTTTTCCATTTCCGTGAACGACTGACGGGCATCGACCTTTCCAAAGCGGCTGTTCTCTTCCAAATAAAACACCTACCAAAAAAAGGGTCCACTAATCGGGGCGAATGAGTCACTGCCACCTAATTATAGGACCGTAGTACATGGGTACCGATGCTGGATATTCGGGATTTTATATAATGGTTGTGGGTGGGGGTTGAAGGTGTAGAGTACGAAAATTATTTCGCGATTGGAACCACTCCTTGATTTTGATTATGAATGGTTTTTTCGATAAAAACCAATCTCGGCTGTATTAGGGGAGAATCAGCACGGTTTTTGTGTCCGTCAAATTCATTTTCATGACTTTTTAGCTGGTGCTAACTCGACTTTGGCATTTTAATGTGGTTTTCTGGGTATCAATGGAAAGATGAGAGCATTAGAATCCTATCGATTCGTTGTGGGAAAAAGTAAACCAAGGAGCTCATGTAGATGAAGCGTTTACAAATCCGAAATTTGCATCAGGACTATGTAAAACATCTTAATTCAGGGGAATATGAACAAGCACAAAAAGTCTATTTCGTTGATTCGAGGATGAAATGAATCATTCCCTCGTAATCTGGATTTTCACAGTAGATATAGTGGTAATGGTAAAACCTTGCTCCATTAACACCCTTGCTCATATCAAACTATTCAGATATCAGCCAACTTTTCAATCAGTTCCTTGTTCTCCTTGTAATCCTTCTCCAAGGCCTTAATCATGTCATCCTTTTCTGAAGTCATCCTTTCGTTAAATAAAATGGGTCTATTTATAGTTATCTTGTACATCGATCCTCCGAGTGCTTTTTTTGATAATCTCGAGTGCTTTATCGTAGGCCTTGTCCTTCTTTACCATCCCTTCATCTGTAAGCGTACGATAAGGCCAGTCCCCGCCCCGTACAGTGAAGAAGCACTTCTCATCTATGTCATTAAAAACGTGGAGCATATATTCGTAAATCTCCTCCATCGTCACCCTGAAAATAAAACCGTTCTCTTCAAGATATCTCATCGTGATCCATCTTGCGGTCCTTTTGTTGGCATCGGAGAAGGCTTGTATTCCTGAAATATTGCGCAACAGATAGGCTGAGTTCTCGAAAATGCCTTCGTTCGGTAGTTTTTTCAACATAAGGGACAACCTATCAATCAAGATGATTTCACCTTGTGCATTTTATGGGCCTTTGACTTGATAGAAATCGTTTGTCTTGACGATATCCTTCAGGGTGGGGAATCCATCCTCGTCTTCCATATTGATACAAGGAACTTCTGCGGTTATATTATTTCTGGAAAGGGGTGAACGAAGCTGAAAGATACTATTCGGTTATGGGACAAAATAAATTCGGTCCATCTCCGTTTTTAGGTAACTCCTAACTTCATGATTCCGCATGTCTGGTAAATCTTCAGCCGAAAAAAGACGTGTTGCTTTGCAAGTCCGAGCATGACCAACCTCTAGTTGGTCATTGTAAGGAAAACTTGTTTTCCGAGCTTGTCTTTTAAAAAAGACTACGTTTGAACAAATCTGGCAGGGCACACAACATACCCCCTACGGGGGTATGGTGGGCCCGCCCAGACGAGTGAAAAACCTGTTTTTCACGAGTTAGCCTTTAGGAGCATGAAAGTGCATATATGTCCGCTAAAGGCGACACGGGACTTTTCATAGAAAAGTCTGAGTCGGACGGGTGAATCAAAACATTAAAGAGTTTTGATGGGCCC
>CAZPOY010000022.1:0-22979 GCA_964588345.1 uncultured Thermoplasmata archaeon | reverse complement strand
GCCTTGATTGAAGGCTTCGGCCATCTTTGCTTGGGCGTCATCGAGCATCTGCTTGTAATTCTCGTCTTCCTTGCCAAGATTGGGTGGTGCATATTTTTTGCATTCGTAGCAGTAATACCGGTCGTACTGGTCGACGTATTTCAGCGTCGTGCCACAATCGGGGCATTCAAGGACTTCTTCAACCCCCTCCGTCTTTCCGGCCTCATCTTCTTCCTCATCAGGCGTTTCCGTGGTCGGGTCTTCTTCCACTTCAGAGGTCTCTTCCTCATCTGAAACGTCCTCTTTTTCTTCCAACGGCTCCGATTCTTCTTCCGCAACGACGGACTCTTCATCCTCTTCCTCTTCGTAACCATCCAGGGGCGTTCCGCATATGTAGCAGGCATCGGATTCCTCGCTGTTGACCGTTCCACATCGGGGGCATTTCACTTCGCCCTCGCCGGGTTCTTCCTGGGGCTCCTCGTCTTCTTTCTCGTCTTCCGTGTCGTCCTCGACTCCTTCTGATTCCTCTTCTTCATCAGAAAGGTCTTCTTCGTATTCCAGGAGAATTCGCGTGGCGTTGAGAATCTCATCGTGGGATGCGGCCCTCTTGTCTTCTTCCCGATACCCCTGGGCCTTGGAAAGCGCCACTTCGATGTCGGTAACATCCTTCCCTTCCGACAAGACCTTTCTCGCCCGCTCCTTTATGTCATCTATCATCGTACCCAATTCTTCCAAGGAAGGCGTGTTCTCTTCGGCGGTCTTCTGGGCTTCCTCGCTCACCATGGATGCGAAGAGGTCTTCGGCGGGTGGCTGGGATTCATCGGGTTCTTCCTGAACAACTTCCTCACCGGGGCCGGGTTTTTCGTCTTCGGCTACCTCCTTTTCGGCCGTTTCTCTTTCCCCTTCTTCTTCCAACCCCGTTTCAGCAATGTCTTCCCGGGGCGTTTCCTCCACCTCGCTTCCGTATTCTTCTTCTTCATCGGTGGAAAACGCTTCATCTTCCTCGGGAAGCTCCTCCTCATCTTGAGGGCCCTCGTCGAATTCCTTTTCCGCATCTGGGATTTTTTCCTCCTCGTCTTTCACCAGGGAATATTCTTCTTCAGGCGTACCCGTTTCCTCTTCCTCATCGTGTGGCACACCCTCTGATTCCATTTTAGCATCAGTGATTTCTTCCCTCTCTTCTTGCGCTAAGGACTCTTCTTCTTCAGATGGCCCCCTCTCTTCCTCCGCGTCTTCTTGAACGGGAGTAAAGGACGCATCGGGCTCCTCCTCTTCCCGGGACGTTGCTTCCATCCCTTCCATTTCCGTTTGGACCTTTTGTTCAATCTCCTGAACGTCGGTATCTATCTGGAAAAGGTCCTCAAGTTCCTTCTCTACCTCTAAAAGTTCTTTTTCCTTGGCGATGAGGGTTTTTCTCTTCTGATTGAGTTCTTCCCTCTCTTCATCAAACCCTTTCTTTTCTTTGATTAGGTCTTCCTCTTTGTCTAAGAGCTCCCTCTCCTTGGATTTGAGTTCTTCTTCGGCTTCCTTAAGGGCCGTTTCCTTTTCAAGCGTCTCCTTTTCCCTTCCCGTCAGTTCTTTTTCCCTTTCCAGTGCCGACCGTTCTCGTGAAATGGCTTCCTCCATTTTGGATTGGGCTTCCCTCTTTTCTTTCGAGATGGCGCTCTCTTCTTCGATGAGACGATTCTCCCTTTCGATGAGGGTCTCCTGCTTTTGTATGAGGGCCTTTTCTCTGGCATTGAGGTCGGATTCGGTAGCTTTGAGTCTTTCCTCCATTTCAGAATATTTGTCCGACTCTTCTTCGAAGGACCTGCTCTTTTCCAAAAGCTCCCTGGATTCCTCCTCTTTTTTTCTCAGCTCGTCCTCCTTTTTCCGGAGAAGTTCTTCGGCTTCCAGCACCTCCCTTTCCCGGCGTTCTATGTCTTCGGAAAGAGCCCTCTCCTTCTCAACCAGGTCGTTCTTGATGCGGGTCTCCTCTTCCTTGATTTTGGCTTCCTTCTCCGCCAAGGTTTTTTCGGTCCGTTCAAGGGTCTCTCGAGTTCTGAGAAGTTCCTCATCTTTTCTCCTGACCTCTTCTTCGCGTTTCCTGACCTCTTCCATCATCTCCTCGATTTTCTTCCTCTCCTCTTCCAGTTCCATCTTGGCCCTCTTCAATCGGCCTGCCGAGGTCTTGATAGCGCTGCTCAATCCTAAATTATCTTTTGAATCATCTGACGACATGGTCTCCCACACCATATTACATTTTGAACATATATAAATACATTCCAACCATTGTCGAAAAGACAAGCAGCCCCGGTCCAAAAGAGGTAAAATCGGAAGATTATGGTTTTTGATGATTTTTCCAAAACTGTTTTAAATGATAAGTGCCATTACACATTTGCAGAAGGGATAGCAAACCGAGGGTTTGCATTGATGGGATGCGCCTCCCGAGGAGGATCATTTTCATCTGTGCAGGATACGTATGAATCGTTAGCGCAAGCTAATTTTCGTATGTCCTTTTGCGGAGGAGCAAATGGATGTGACCGTACTCGGCTCAAGTAGCAAGGGGAATTCGACCCTGGTGAAGAGCAGAGATTCTCAAATCCTGGTGGATTCGGGACTTGGAATTAGGCACACACAAAGAAATCTTCGCATAGCGGGTTCTTCTGTCGAGGAAGTGGACGCGGTGTTGATAACGCACTGCCACTCCGACCACGTTCGGAGTTTGTCCAAAATTGGCCTCGGCAAGAAGGTAATAGCATCGCCCGGCACGATGAATCATCTTCTTAAGACGGAGAAGTACAACGGGTCCGATTCCACGCATTTGGACTACGGACAGACCGTAACCTTGAGGGACCTTTCCATAACCTCCTTTCCCGTACCCCACGACTGCCCCTGTCAACCCAGTGGGTTTGTTTTGGACGACGGAGAGGAGAAGGTCGGCATAGCCACCGACCTAGGAGAGGTCACCGAGGAGGTGGCAAGGAACTTACAGGGATGCACGGGACTTGTCATCGAATCGAACCACAGTTCGGAGATGCTCTTGAAATCGAAAAGGCCCCCCTGGCTCATAAGCCGGATACTCGGGCCGGAAGGTCATCTGAGCAACGATGAATGTGCAGAAGGACTGGAGAGGATAATGGACGAAAGGACCCGATGGGTCATTCTCGCCCACCTCTCGCAAGAATGCAACAGCCCAGCGATGGTTCATAAGGAGGTCGGTCCGACCCTTAAAAAAAAGGGAGTCGGCCTATGCATCGCAGATCCCGCCCTTCCTAAAAGCACACAGGATGTGGTGAGATATGAGAAAACTGTCTAAGGAAAGAAAAGTAGTACAGAAACTGTACAAGATATGTGGCCAGGACGAATTCACCGTCGAGCAGGCGATATGCATGCTCAAGGACGAGGGATACAGAAACATACCCACCAGCGTTGGCCTTGGCCAGATGCTGAGAATAAGCCCGCACTTTGACAAGGTGAAGGTGGTCTATCAGAAGGACGTATGCAGAAAATACCGCATCGCCGTCTGGCAGAGAAAGGAGAGGGAACAGCAGCAACAGCAGCAGAACCAGCTGAACAAGCCCACCTAGTATCATCAACATTTCGCCTGCGGTTGCATGTCGTTGGAAATGAGCCCCCTGTCCGACGAGTCCTTAATGGAGGAACTTGTCAGTGAGAGGCCACAAGAGGAGCCGTATTTCGTACCTGAAATCGTCGTAATAGGCCACTTGATGGACGCCAACGGATGTGCCGCAGGCGAAGTTAAGGCCCTTCCCCATGAGGAATGGTCGAATTTCCTTGCCGGCTGGAGATAAGGAATAAATCTAAAAGGGCTGTTTCTTATCATCAGGTGATGGAAAGGTCTTGGTTTTTGCCAGGTGACGGAAATCCGGGGTCCAAAGCGGATGACCGGAACGTAAGTCGGGGTAAGGAAGGAAAGAAGCCGCAAAAGGTGGAAAGAGACCTTAGAATGCTTTCTCCATCGCAAATAAACACCTACCTGCGCTGCCCCCGCAAATGGTTTTACCGCTACATTCTCAAAATTCCCGAAGAAGAGACATTTCCTCTTGCCCGGGGGAAGGCCGTTCATTCCGTCCTTGAAGATTTTTATGATTACAAACCCGCCGGTGGAATGTCCTTTTCCGACCTTGAAAAAGCGCTGATGCGCCGGGGACGGATGCTTCTTTCCGAACACTGGCGTAAGCAGAACATACCACAGAATTTTCCCGAGGAGGACATCGATGATACCCAGGAGATAATCGACCGATTCGTGACCCGGGTGGTCTGGAAGGTCAGGACATATTTCAAGAAGTACGGCGACCTGTCCAAGTCCTGGAATTACGCCAAGCCAAAAAGGCGGGAATACCACATCCGGGATGAAGACCTGGGCATCCAGGGATTCATCGATGCGGTCCTGGAGAAAAACGGGAAGGTCATTCTCGTGGACTACAAGACCTCCTCCATCTACATACATCCTCATTCGTCCGATTACGAAAGGCAACTGATGCTCTACGGGCTCATGTACAAAAGGGATACTGGAGTGCAGGCGTCGGTGGCTTCCATTGATTATCTGCTTTACGGGGAGATGTTTTCCATGCCCATACGGGAAGAAATGCTCCAAGAAGCGGAGGTCCTCATCAAGGCCGTAAGGGCAAAAATGGACTCCAAGAAGATGGAGGATTACCCCAGGGACGACGAAGAGAAGTTCTGCAATTGGTGTTCTTATCAGGAGATTTGCTGGAGCGGAGAGTGATGGATTGAAAGACGGAGCCGTCGTGAACATCGGACTTCTTGCCACCCCCAAGGGAAAAGTCCCCAAAACGGGGTCAGGAATGAAAGAACTACTCCTGGAAAAGGATGCAGGCATCCTCTTTGAGAATGGATGGATAACGGAAATCGGCCCCTCGCGGGAAATAGAAAAAAATATCGGTGGGGGCGAAGTGATAGATGCCCAAGGCAAATTAGTCACGCCGGGAATGGTTGATTCGCACACCCATCTCGTTTTTGGAGGTTCCCGGGAAAGGGAACTCGTCTGGAAGTTGGAAGGGCTTTCATATCGGGAAATCGCAGACCGCGGAGGGGGGATTCTTAGCACCGTGGAAGCAACGCGGAAGGCAACGGAAAAGGAGCTGTTCCAAACGGCAAAAAGAAGGACCCTCAACATGATGGTCCATGGCACCACCACCGTTGAAGCTAAAAGCGGATACGGGCTTGAACGGAAGGCCGAATTGAAATGCCTCAGGGTGGCAGCGAAACTCCGTCGCGAACTTCCCCTGGACGTCGTTTCGACGTTCCTCATGGCCCATGCATTTCCACCGGAACATTCTCTTGACCACGAGGGTTATGTTGAAGAAGTGCTAAAGGTGACCGATGAGGTGGCGGAAAGAGGTCTTTCCGATTTCATAGACGTTTTCATGGACGAGGGATACTTCTCGTTCGAAGAAGCAAAGACAATTTTGACCCGGGGGATGGAACGGGGCATGGGAGGCAAACTTCACTGTGATGAATTGGCCGATTTGGACGGTGCTTTACTGGCTGGAGAGATGGGGCTAAAAAGCGCCGAACATCTTCTCCTTTCCAATGAGAAGGGTCTTCAAAGAATGGCCGATGCAGGTGTTTGCGCCGTGCTTCTGCCAGGAACGCCCTTCGCCTTGAGGATGAAGGAATACGCCCCTGCCCGCAAGATGATGGAACTGGGGGTTCCCGTTGCCCTGGCCACGGACCTAAATCCCAACTGCTACATGCACTCCATGCAGAACGCGGGTGACCTTGCCGTATACAACATGGGGATGACGCCGGCGGAGGTGCTGACCGCTTCCACCCTGAATTCCGCTTGCGCCATCGGAATGTCTTCCGTCGTGGGTTCCCTGGAGGTGGGAAAGAAGGCGGACATCGTCGTCTGGAACGTTGGCAAAGTGGAGGAGATGAATTACCATTTCGGCACCAACAAGGTCTCCAAGGTCGTAAAAGAGGGCAACCACGTGGTTGATATGGGAAACATCGTCAGGTCATAGGGACAAAAGGGGTTGTGCCATCTCCGGAATGAATTGCGTGCCCGGGGGTGGAAAGACGTTGAGACCGTAAGCATTGGCGATGAGGTATGCCGTGAGCATGACAATCGCAGGGCCAAATTGTATGAGCATGTTGTCGTCGGCTTGAATCTGGGCGTGGGTGATGTCCAGGTCCTTGAGGATTTTCCTTTCCTTTAGGTCGTCCTTGAAGAATTCGGGCCTTAGCCCCCAAACGAGCCGTATGTTCAGCGATTCGGAGAATATCGTCGAAAAGCCCGCAGCCGATGCCACTAGAACCATTGCCAACGGGTTGGGCGAACCGTACGCCAGGAACACGTAGAATATGCTAAATGCAACGAGGTAGGTGATGCCCCAGCTGTATCTGCGATGGTATGGACGCAGTTCTCCAAGTAGAGGGTCGCCCATGGCTGAAACGAGTATCGACGGTGCTGCGATGTATTCGGGAAGGCCAATCTCGCTAAGCAGACAGAGCATTATTGAAGAACTTACGGTCCAAAAGTAGGCGGCGGCCCTGGATGATTCGTATTCCCTGAGCATGAAGAAGCTGTCTCCCTTCCTCAACCGCCGGTATTCCATCTGGACGGGTATCAGGAGGTAAAGGAGAACGAGGAAAACGGGTTTGTATAGCTCGAAAGGGCCGATGCGGACAATCACGTCTGGAAGGTAGAAATAGAGGACGAAAAGGGACGATGAGATGTGGACCAAGCGCCGGGCGAGGTGTTCGCCGAACCTCTGTCCGTGATGGACGTCGCTGTCCAATTCCATCTCTTCATCCGCTGATTTTTTCTCCTCGTTCACGTGATGACCAACGGATTGGGGCATTATTAATTTTCCTGGATGACCCGTGTAGGTAAATATTAATAACTCACAATACACTGTTGATTATGGGATGCCTCTGGACAATTATTTCGAAAGAATACCCACCGGCGTAGCTGATTTCGACTCCATAATCAACGGAGGGCTGCCGGCTGGGTCCGTCGTTCTTCTACTCGGTGACGTGGGGGGCGGACAGCAGGAATTCACCTATACCTCGGCGGGAAAGCTTGGGATGGTGATGGACGACCCGAGTGCAAAGAGAAGCATCTTGGGGGACATGTGCATGGAATCCGAAGTTCCCGAAAAGATATGCTACGTGACCCTTTCCAGGACCAAGGAGGACATCCTCGGCGAGGTGCGTTCGTCTTTCCACCGCGACTACTACTCAGCGATAGAATCCAACGCCGTCTTCAAGGACCTTTCCAACGTATATTTCAAGAATTCCGTCGTACCCTCTTCATGGGCAGGCGTGGAAAACATATTCGAGACCGGAGGTTCCGGCGGAGACAAAGACCTGATGACCGAACTTGTGAATTTCCTGGATGCCAACGCTTCCAGGTCCCTGGTCGTCGTCGATTCGCTGACCCATCTGGTGGAGGCCAACACGGTACCCCTTCGGGACCTCATCGCCACCATGAGGGGTTTACAGAGGGTTTCCAAGCGATGGGGGGGCCTTGTTTATCTCATTCTCACCAAAGGCATATTGGAGCCGAAAGAGGAGCAGATGATAATCGATTCGGTGGACGGCGTCATCGTATTCCAATGGTCCAAGACCAAGTTCAACAGCAGGAGGAGTCGTTACATGTACGTGGAGAAGTTCATGAGCATCCTGCCGCATCTGGATGAGAAGAAGATAGCCCGCTTTTCAACCATCGTAACGGCCAGTTCGGGACTTGTAGTGGTGAATACGGAGAAGATAGCTTGAGGTGGAACCAATGGAAAAAGTAAGTACGGGAATTGAAGGACTGGACGAAATGCTCAATGGAGGATTCCCCAAGAACAAGGCCGTCGTCGTCATGGGTTCTTTTGGTACAGGCAAGACGACCTTTGCCCTCCAGTTCATACACGAAGGATTGGTAAAGGGCGAGAAGGGATTATTCATAAGCTTGGAAGAAGGCAAAGAAGAGATCGTAGAAAACGCCAAGGGTTTTGGCCTGGAACTGGACCGTTACATCGAAGAGGAGATGTTGTCGCTGGTGAAACTCGAACCCGCTGACGCCAAGAACACCATCAATCGCGTCAAGAGCCAATTGCCCGTTTTCATCGAGAATTTCGGGGCCCAGCGCGTCGTTCTGGATTCCGTTTCCCTTTTGAACATGCTATTTCACGAGGAATCGGAAAAGCGAAGCCAGTTATTCAGTTTGTGCCAAACCGTGAAAAATACCGGAGCAACGCTGTTGTTCACCGCCGAAGTGCGGGCCCAAAACCCCTCTTCCTCAAGAGACGGTCTTGTTGAATACACCTCCGACGGCGTGATACTCCTACGTTATCACGAAAAAGAGGACGGAGACGTTCAGCTTAGTCTTCGGGTGGTCAAAATGAGGGGCATCAAACACAATCGAGGAGTGCGCCCTTATACGATTACCGAAAATGGCATCACCGTTCATGCTCAATCGCAGGTGTATTGACGATTCTCAAGGCGTCTGGAGCATTGGCACTTCGTCTTCGGGCACGTCCTTCAATCGTTCTTTTTCCATGCGAAGGACCTTGGCAAGGCGTTGTATGCCCGTAAGTATCTCTTCATTGGTGGAGTACGAGAAGTTGAGACGCATGTTGTTCTTGCAACCCGAATCCGGTGAGAATGCCGCCCCATTGACGTAAGCCACCTTTTCTTCGATGGCCCGAGGGAACATCTCTTTGGCGTCGAACTTCTCGGGAAGCGTCACCCACGTGAACATGCCTCCTTCGGGCTTGGTCCAGGTGGCCCATTCGGGAAAATGGTCTTCCATGGCCCCAAGCATGATGTCAAGCTTTTCTGAATAAATGGCCTTTATCTTCTCGATGTGGGTATCGATGTACCCGTCGTTTATGTACCGTGAGGCAACGCACTGCCCAAAGGTGTTGGTGCAAAGGTCCAGGGGCTGTTTGGCCAGGGTGAACTTGTTGAGCAATTCGTGTTCGGCAACCATCCATGCGATTCGGAAACCGGGGCAGAGCACCTTGGAGAAGGTTCCAAGATAAACGACCCGTCCGTTCTTGTCGAAGGATTTTATCGGCTTGATGTCCTCCCCTTTGTATCGCAATTCTGAGTAAGGGTCATCCTCTACGATGATGACGTCCCTGTCTTCGGCTATGTCCACGAGCCGTTTCCGATTCTCTTCAGGCATGGTGACGCCCGTGGGGTTGTGAAACGTGGGCATGACGTAGATGAATTTGATGCGGTTGTTCTGCTTGTGGGCGTGAAGTAGCTTTTCTTCAAGGTCGTCCAGGTCCATTCCATCGCCGTTGAGGGCAACGGCCTGCATCTTCGCCTGGTTCTCCCGGAAAGCGCTCACAGCCCCTAGATAGGTGGGGTCGGAAAGGAAGATTAGGTCGTTCTTGTCTATGAGGGCATTGGAAAGGATGGTCAGTCCCTGCTGGGACCCGTGGGTAATGAGAACGTTGTCGTAATTGATGTCGGCGCCTTTGGCATTCAACCTTTCGGCAATGCCCTTTCTCAAGCTCTGCACGCCTTCCGTCGTCCCATATTGAAGGGCCTCCCTTCCGTCCTCACGCACGACCTTCTGCGTGAGCATTTCAACGGTGTCGAAGGGGAAGGCGTCAGGATTGGGCAGTCCTCCTGCAAAAGAGATTATCTCCGGTCTTGCCGTAAGCTTCAGCAACTCCCTAATTTCGGAGGCCTTCATTCGCATGGCCTTTTCGCTGAACATCTGTGTGAATTGGGGCTTCATTTTGACACCGACGGTTAATGGGATTATGGATATAAAGGTTGATGGAGACATTGCAACCCAAAAGAAATAAAAGACCCAAGCAATCCCGTGCCATGGAACTGATTCGCGAAGGCAAGGTCAAGAAGGTTTACGCTATAGACGAAAATACGCTGGAATTCGCATTCACCGACCAGATTTCTGTTTTTGACAAGGTCATACCCACGCAAATCCCTGGAAAGGGGGAATCCCTCTGCAGGACATCGGCATACTGGTTCCAAAGGGCCGAAGAGATGGGCTTCAAGACGGATTTTTTGGGGACCCCCTCGCCCCAGAGGATGCGGGTGAGAAGGGTGAAAATCGAGCCCGATTACGATAAAATCAAATCTATGAAGGGCGGCTACCTCATCCCCCTGGAATTCATCGCCCGTTACTATCTGGCTGGGTCCTTGTTCGACAAAGTCAAGAAGGGGTCGGTGCCTGCCAAAGAGCTGGGATTTGCCAGCAAGGAAGAAGCCATTTACGGTGCCAGGCTTCCCGAACCCATATTCGAGGTTACCACGAAGCTGGAGGAGCACGACAGGAAAATTTCCTTCGAGGAAGGGTGCAGAATTGCCAACATCTCCATGGAGGAATTAAGGGAAGTCGAGCGGACCGTCTTCAGCATTGACGAAATGATAGAGGAGGAAGTGAGCCAGAGGGGACTTGTTCACGTCGATGGGAAAAAGGAGTTCGGTCTGACCGACGAACGGGAGGTCATGCTGGTCGATACCTTTGCGACAGCCGATGAAGACCGCTTCTGGGATAAGGACCCCTCAGGTAAGGGAATGCCCAAGGAGATGTCCAAGGAGGTCGTGAGGCAGTACTACCGGGAAACCGGATACCATCAAAAGCTCATGGATGCCCGGGAAAAGGGTCTGCAGGAGCCGGAGATTCCGCCGTTGCCTCCAGAGATGGTGGAAAAGGTGTCTGACCTTTACAAGGAGATGTACGAGCGGCTGACGGGAAGGGCGTTTTGAATTTTTTAGTGAGAAGAAGCCCAGCTGAAAGCCAGAAATTCCCTGATGAGCCGCGCTGCCAGTGCCGACGTGTTTCCGTTGTCGTAAGGAGGGCAAACTTCCACGACGTCCATCCCAACGATTGAACCGGAAAGTCCCCTTATCAGGTCCCGTACCCACAGAGGGTCGAGTCCGAAGGGTTCAGGCGTTCCAACGCCTGGTGCGTAAGCGGGGTCCATGCCATCCATGTCGATGGAGAGGTACGCTCTTTCATGGGAACCGATGATTCTCTTGGCCAGACCCGCTGCATCCGTATCCCGGACCTGGTCGGCTTCAAACCATTCCAACTTGTGGGAAACCGCATCGTCGAACTCCTTCTTCTCGAAGGACCTCACGCCAATGGGAAAAACATTGGAAGGTCCTATGACGTCCGCTACGCGTCTTGAGGAACATGCGTGGGAATGAGGGTTGCCCAGATACTCGTTTCGATAATCCAGGTGTGCGTCGATGACGATGTAGACGTCAGGCTTTACGGCCTTTACGGCCCCGGTGGTCAAGGAGTGTTCTCCGCCCATAAGCACAGGGGTCTTGCCTTCAGCTACGATGGGTGAAAGGAGTTCCTCCAGGTCATCGACCATGCTCACGGCTTCACCGTATTCTTCCAGGTCGCCCAGGTCTGCAATGGGAACGTTCTTCAGGTCCACATCCGCCCTGCGGTTGTAGGTTTCAAAATTATAACTGGCCTTTCGGATTTCTCCAGGGGCAAAACGTGCTCCGGGACGGTAGGAGGTCGTGGAGTCGAAGGGAACCCCCATGATCACGTAATCGGCGTCTTCAAGGGCCCAGTCTCCTTCTGCAAAACCCTTGACCGACGGCATCCTACACCCTTGTTATCTTCTTCCTGCCCATGGCGATGAGATACTGTATCTCCTTGCCAGGTTCAAGGTCGCCTTTGTGTTCTTCGGGTATCGGAACGTTGAAGGTCTCGTATGTTTCCATGTCCATGAGCTGGACCTCGTCGCCCTGTATGGCAAGCACCTGGGCGTTCCTCTTGTCGATGAGGGGGACCTTCACCTTGTGGGTGACGGGGTGTACGATGGACCTTTTCTGGCCTGAAAAGATGCCCGTGGCCTGAAGCCGGCATTTAGCTTCTCCGTGCTTGCCCGGCTTAGAAGTCTGCATACTGGTGATCTTGCATGGTTCATCGTCAATTACGATATATCTGTTCTCTTTCAGCGTCCTGAGTTCTGCTTGCTCCCATGACATGTTCCAGGAGATTGTTCAACGGAATATAAAACTTCGGTTTGTGACGGGGCATTGGGTCAAGCCATGGTTTCGCCCCGGGGAGGACCCCTGGTGCGGTTGTCTTCCACCCGCATCTTCCCTTTGAGGAAAACGTATTGGGGGTAGAGGGCCTTCATACCTGCCAGAGGCGACCAGCCGCTCCCCGAAAGGCCGTTTTGCGGAACGGTGGAAGGCGTTTCCGGGTCCACCACCACAAGGTCGGCATCCATTCCAACGTCCAAGGCACCCTTTTTCAAACCCATGACCTCGGCAGGTTTTCTGCATGCCGCATTGAGGAGCGTCGTCAAGTCGAACTCCCCGTCGAATGCCTTGGCCAGCATGACGGGAAAACCTGCTCCCAGGGACGAGATTCCAGAGGGGGCTTGGGCAAAAGGTTTCTTCTTTTCCGACCGGGGATGAGGGGCGTGGTCCGAAGCAAGAACGGGGACCTTTCCATTGACGAATGCCTCGAAGAGTTGTACCCGGGTCGTTTCCGTTCTCAAAGGTGGAAGCACCTTGCATGCGCTTTCTGGCCGGCACTTATGGTCAAAAAGGAGATGATGGTACGTCGATTCGAAGCTGAAGGGTCCTGGCGGGAACGATTCGACGGAAGAAATATGGCAAAGATGGGTCAATGAATGGGACATGCTGGAAACGACCCTTCTCACGGCGCTTTTTTCCGCAGCCACGGAGCGGTGTTCCCCCCAGCCCCTGAGGTCGTCTCTGTCGCATTCTTCATCGAACAATGCAGGGTCCTCCGGATGGAACATCACCGGCCTTTGGATTGTGTTGGCAAGAGCATCTATCCGGGACAAAGAAGACCAGTCGAAGCGGTGGCCACCGGTGCTCGGGGCAAGATAGACCTTGAACCCCGCCGGCGTCAGGTCACGAGGAAAATCTTCGTCTGATTGGAGAAGGTAGTAGAATCCAATGTTGGCATAGGACCTGCCCGTTGCCCGTTTGGCCTTGGCATAATACCTTTCGGGAGAATCCACCGGGGGTTCGTTGTTGGGCATGTCGAAAACCGTCGTGACCCCGGCCAGCAATGCCCCTCGCGTTTCGGTTTCGATGTTGATGTGGCCATATGGTCCCGGCTCCCTGAGATGAACATGCAGGTCAACGGCACCGGGAATAATGACCTTGTCGCCAAGGTCCAGCGTGTCTCTTCCGGCGACCTCCTTTCCAACGGCACGGATGATGCCGTCCTTTATGCCCACTTCCACGTGCTTCATTTCGCCAAGAACCGGCGTCTTACCCTTCAATACCAAGTCCATTCATTCACCAAGAGCGATTCTTTTGATTTCCCCCCGGGGTTCGATTTCGCTGAACACCTCGGCGGAGAATTTCTTGAGCTTGAAATCATGCATTTTCCACGCGTTCGTCGGGAGCCCCGCCTTGTAGCAGGTCTGTTCGATGAACATCTTCGCATCCCAACCGTATTCGACGGCCACCTGGGGCAACAGCAATCCTTCGTTGAGGCCGTGTGAGGCGATGAGCCCGTCCCTGCCCACCGTAACCATGTCCGGCAGTTCCTCCGGTTTTTCCACCACGACGGTTTCGGGAGGGGTGAGAAGCGATACTTCCACGATGATCTTCTCGAGTTCCTTTTCGGACAAGGGCCTGAACCGCGGGTCCATGGTGGCTGAAACGGCGGCTTTGGCCAATCCTTCCTTCAAATGAAGAATGGGAAGGGGGTATCCTATGCAGCCCCTGAGCCCTTTTTTCGGATAAGTGTTGAGCGTGACGAAAACGCCCATCTTCCGGTCAAGCGAGTCTGGCGGGTCCAGAACGACCGATTCGGAATTTTTCACCCAATTCTCTATGACCTTTCTTGCTGAAATCACGGACCAGCGTCCTTCCTCCAGAGCAAATAGATTCCCCATGGAACGGGATTATCTCTCACCTTAATATAATTAAGGTTGTGCTCGGCGTCAACTTACCTTTTGAACAACCTTCTTGGCCCGCAGACCTATGAGAAGTAAAAACAGGTTCTCCAGAAGGGGGAAAATCAATATCATGAGCATTGTCGTCAAGCACACCGTCGTATTCAGCAGATTGTTGTTGAGGTTCTGGACCAGGGCACCCAGGGATGACGAACCGTTCCATAGCATGTGTATGACAACGCCGGTAAACCAGCCCAAGAATATCAGAACGTACGGTCCGAAGGATTGTTTCCTTCTTGCTTTGCCGATGAAATAGCCGATGAGGGCAGGTCCGATGGCATGGAGGACCATGTTGTATGACCTAATCAGGATGAGCACCCCCCATGTTCCAAAGGAGTTTATGATGTAAATGAAATTCTCAAGAACGGCAAAGCCGATGCCCATGGCAACGCCGAACATGAAGCCATCCCTCTCATCCTTGATGTACTTGAACATGAAGAAAATGGCCAGCGGCTTCATAGTTTCCTCCACCAGAGGGGCGACCACGGATGTCGAGAGGAAGGCCGGCCAGGGCGAATTGGCGGCGAATATCAGGGCAAGACCCGACGCCCCTGCCGAATTGAATATCAGACTTGGGAACGTGGACATGATGCCCCAGAAAAAAGCGACCATGAGAGGGACCATGTAGTTCTTTTTCAGGTTGGACCCATAGGCCAACCAGAAAATGCCCGGTATGATGAGGGGAATGGGAACGAAAAGCGGAAGCGCTATGAATGAAAGTGGGGGGAGAACAACGGTGAATACCCACATGCCAACGGCGAGAAAATAAGCGGGAACGGCGATGACCACCATGAGCCATATCGGAGGGAACCTGGCCACGTCGTACCAGTCGCTCTCCTCGAACCATTCCGTTTTCCACATTCTTAGAAGCTTCCGGTGTCCGAAGTAGAGGGTCATGCCCGGCACGCCGACAAGCAAGCCCATGCCGCCCAGTATGAGGAAGATGGCGACCGTGGCGCCTGAGACGGGAGCCAATCCAAGGAAACTATCGATTAAAGATACGATAACGCTTCCGATGAAGAACATTCCCAAACCGCACGAGAATCCGAATACGATGACCCACAAGACCTCCATGATGGTCCTTACCCTGGTCCTGTGGAATATTCCTATCTTTTCCTGAGAAGCGTGCTGTCCCATAATCGCCAGATAAAATAATACTATTTAAAAAAATAGGGCAGGAAAATGGGTTTTGATGCATCGAAATGTTGCTGGAACAAGGTGGTGGGAAGAAAAAATTAAGTATGCGCCTTCCATGACCTGGACAAGATAACCAGGTGTTCTCATGAAATGGGCCGCATTCCTCCTCGCCTTTGCCGTTGCCGTCTCTTCGGGCTGCATCAGCATCGAACGGACCGATGGCAGCAAAAACATCATCGAAGTTGACATGACGGTGGATTTTGGCAACGGCACGGTCTGGAACTTCCCCGGATTTGAGACCACTGGGAAAACCGTGCTTGAAATAACCCTCGAGGTTGCCGATGAAAAGGGCTTTGCCGTGGAAACGGAATCCTACCCTGGCATGGGGGAATACGTCGTAAGCATCGCCGGCGTTCAAAAGGAAGGTTTTTTCTGGGGCCTGCAGGTAAATGGGGAAATGAGTGGTGAGGGGGCGTCTTCTGCCCAACTGCAAGATGGCGACGTTTTCACATGGGAACTTACAGGATTGACATGGTAAAATGGGAGATAACTTCGGCCGGCGCATTCGACCTTCTTCTCTTCGGATTCGTTCTCTCGCTGTTCCTTTTTCTCACCAACGACATGGTTTTCCTTCTCGTACTCTTCTCAGCATCGTTTTTTATTTTCATAGTAGTCATGGGCTTCAAAAGGTTTCTGGGGCAAGCAACGGTCCTCATCGCTTCAATTCCCCTCATATTTCTCATCAATTCATTGCAGGGTGGCGGGGAAACAATCTTTGCGGAAAGCATTGGACTGGGGGCCCACGTCGTCACATTTGCCCTTTATCGGGAAGGGGTCCGTTTGGCCCTGGCGATGGTTTTGCGCTTTGGCGTGCTCTTGTTTGGCGTGCCCATCCTTCTGCACCCCGTACGGCTTTGGGATGTCCTGGCGTTTTCCTCGCGCATCGAAAAGGACCTGGGCCTCCTGGTCGCTTCCGCCGTGTCCAACGTCACCCGATTTGCCCGGCAATTCGAAGAGGCCAGGGCCGTTGAAGCCATGAGATTCGGAGAGGAAAGAGGCTGGGTCCGGGAATTGCGATTGTCGGGCCGGGCGTTGAATCCCGTATTCAGAAGGTCCATGGAGGATGCTCTTGTTTATCTGGAAGCGATGGAGACCAGGGGCTTTCCCGGTACCAAATTGGACCCTTTGAGGGCCAATCCGGTCCTCCTTTCGGCGGCGTTGATTTTGTTCATCGGCATCTTGCTTGCCATGACGGGAACGGGCCATCTCTTTTTTCCAAAGGGTGAAATCGCCATGCGCATTCTTCAGGCCATCACACTTACGGGCGTCATTTTCGCGGGGGTGCTTGCACGCTTGAAGTGAATGTGGATAAATTCCGTTATCCATCTGGCGGTTTGTTGGATGGGGCATCCTTTGAAGCGGCCCCGGGTGATTTCGTCCAGGTCCGGGGCAGGAACGGTTCGGGAAAAAGCACGCTCCTGCGCATCATTTCGGGCTCGATACCACATAATTACGGGGGAGACCTTTCGGGAACCGCCACGTTGAACGGCGTGAGCACGGGTGAAAAGGGGCCATACGGATGGGCCGGAGAAATCGGGCTGATGTTCCAGGACCCGGTGCTTCAAACGACCCTTGAGATCGCAGGGGAGGAACTTGCATTCGGTGCATTGTCACTTGGGATGAAGGAAGCAAAGGCCGGGGCGTTGGTTCGACGCATGGGATTAAGCACCCTTCAGGAAAGAAGGATGGCTGACCTCTCCCTTGGAGAAACGACCCTTGTCATACTGGGCTCCCTCCTTGCCATGGACCCGGCGCTTCTCCTTGTGGATGAGGTAGGGCAATCCTTGGATGAGGAGAATCGGACCAAGGCGAGAAGGATTCTGGAAGCGTTCCTGGCAAATGGAGGCATGGTGGTGGAAAACGCCACCGACGAGGGGCTGGGGCTTTCCGGTTCAACGGTTCATCTGTCGGAAGAAAGGTCTCATTTACCGAAGGGCATCGTGGGAAGGGGAAGGGACAAGCCAATAATGCGGTGCAAGGGATTGACGAAGCACTGGGGGAAGAATGTTTTATTTGGCCCCCTGGACCTTGAAATTTGCCAGGGGGACGTGGTAATCCTGAAGGGAGGCAACGGCACTGGCAAGACGACGCTCATGAAGATGTTGGGTGGATTGCAAAAGCCAGACGGGGGCAGCGTGTCGTCTGATTGGAAGACGGTGGGATGGGTCACGGGCAGAGGAGAAGAGATACTGACGGGTGCCACGGTGCATTCTGACGTTTCACGGTGCGAGAAGGTGCGAAAGGGGACCAAAAGGCGGGTAAGGACCCTGCTCGAGAAGATGGGGAAGGTTTCCCTGCTGGAACGTTTTCCCGGAGACATGTCTCTGGGTGAAAAAAGGGCCGTTTCCCTGGTCCTTGAAATATCCCGCCGGCCGGAGATTCTCTTTCTGGACGAAGAACTGGCACACATCGACCAAGAGGCAACTTGCCTGCTGACAAGGGAACTCCAGTCGTACGTGGACAAAGGCGGGGCCCTGGTCCTGTCAGAAAAAAAGGGAAAAAGCATTCACCGTGGAAAGGTCGTCCCCTTGGGAAAGAAGGCGACAAGGGCGAGGGAGCCGAAGAAGGCGGAGGAGCCCGGTCAATGAAACGAAGATGGAAAAGTGCCGTTCCCCTCTTCATCGTGACATTCTGGTTCGTGCTAATGGCGTATTTCAATGAAAGCATCGCCGAAAAAGGGCTGGTGCCCGTCTTCACCATAATCACGGGGGCCGTTCTTCTTTCGGCCATGGTCCTCTGGGCGCATCTTGGCAGAATGTCCCGGAAGACCATCGTGGTTTCGGGCTTTTTGGCGGTGTTCTCCGCGTTGTCCAGAATCCCCTTCGCAGGAGTCCCGTCCGTTCAGCCCTGCACGTTCATCATAATGCTTTCGGGGGTGGGTCTTGGACCCTACGTAGGCCTCCTAGTGGGAATGGCCACGCCAGCCATTTCAAACGTTGTTCTGGGCCACGGCCCCTGGACCTTTTGGCAGATGGTGGGCTGGGGAGGTCTGGGTTTGTTCTCGGGGCTTTTTTGCCACTTGAGTTTTGAAGGGAAGAAAAAAGCGATCCTCGTGCTGCTTCCCTTGGGAGGCCTTCTCTTTGGGTTGGTCATGGACCTGCAGTCCCTGCTGACGTTCTTTGAACCTTCCTGGGCATCGGCAGCAGCGGTAATCGGGACCGGGCTGGCCTTCAACCTCGTTCATGCCCTTGCCAACCTTCTCTTGGGAATATTCTTTGGCCCGTCGCTCCTATTCGCTTTTGAACGATACCGGACCCGATACCAGATGGAAAAGAAAAGCCCTTAAGTAATAATATGGGGCTTTAAGGGTGATAACATGAAGGTGCTTGCCGTAGGTGGTGGAGCAAGGGAGCATGCGATGGTGAAGCAACTTCACCGGTCCGGTTCTAAGATATACTGCGTGATGTCGAACAATAATCCGGGCATCAGTTCCCTTGCCGAAGAAGTAAAGCTTGAGAAAGAAACGAATGTAGAAGGGGTCGTCCAGGCCGCCAGCAAATGGAAGGTGGACATAGCCGTAATCGGTCCCGAAGCGCCACTGGGCGAAGGCATCGTTGACCGACTTCTTGATGCGGGGGTGCCCTCGGCCAGTCCGTCTAAAGACGCTTCGAGAATCGAGATTTCCAAATCGTTCATGCGCAATCTAATGGAAAAGCACGGGATTCCCGGCAGAGTGGCATTTGGCGTTTTCCAGAACATGGACGGCGTTGAAGATTTCCTTGATGAAATGGACTGCAGGGTCGCCGTAAAACCCGTCGGGCTTACCGGGGGCAAGGGCGTGAAGATTGCGGGAGAACACCTTGACGGGAAGGAGGAGGTCATGGGTTACTGCCGTGAGATACTTTCTGAGAACATCGGAGGCGACGCGGGCTTCGTTCTCGAAGAGAAGCTCTTGGGCGAGGAATTCACCCTTCAGTGTTTCAGCGACGGGAAAAAGGTCCTCCCCATGCCCGCGGTCCAGGACCACAAGAGGGCTTTTGAGGGAGACAAGGGACCCAACACTGGCGGGATGGGTTCTTATTCGCAGCAGGACCACCTGCTCCCCTTCCTAAAAAAGGAGGAATACGACAAGGGCGTGGAGATACTCCAAAAGACCGTGGACGCCATGCGCTCGGAGGGTTCCCCTTACAAAGGCGTGCTGTACGGACAATTCATGCTCACCAAGGACGGACCCCGGGTCGTTGAGTTCAATGCTCGGTTCGGAGACCCCGAGGCCATGAACGTCCTCCCGCTTCTCAAGGGAAGTTATGCGGAGATATGCCGGGGGATTGCTGAAGGCGACCTGCCTGACGAAGAAGTGGATTTCGCCCATCTGGCAACGGTGTGCAAATACGTAGTGCCCAAGGGATACGGCATCGAATCCGTTTCCAACATGCCCCTCAAGGTGGACGAAGCGTTCATCGAGGGGTGCGGCGCCGAACTTTTCTATGCTTCAGTGGACAAAAGGGATGATGGCCTCTACACCACGACATCGCGTTCGCTGGGCATCGTGGGAAAAGCTCCAGAACTTTTCGAAGCGGAAAGCATCGCCGAGGAAGGACTCAAGGGCGTGGAAGGGACCATCGCCATGAGGCACGACATCGGCAAGAAGGAGTCGGTCATGAAGAAGGTCAAAAACATGGAGATGATAAGGGGTGGAATGTAAGCCGGAAACGGGCAAAGCAGAACCCGCCAAGGTCGTTTCGTTCAGCATGAGTCCCGAAGAAGAAGACCGGATGAACGAATACCTCACCTCGTCTGAGTATTCCAATCGGTCCGAGTTCATCCGCGACGCCATAAGGGGGCAAATAAGGAGAAAGGAAAATCTTCTGGACAGGGACGGTGAAGCGGAAGGCGTCGTGATGCTCCTTTACCGCCATTCCGCCGGGATGAAGATATCCGACATCCGGCACCAACACATGTCCGACCTGGTGAAATTCTTCAGTCACGCCGACATGGAAAGGACGGGGAACATGTGTTGCGAGGTCCTCTATTTCGCTGGCGATGCCCGGAGAATGAGAAAATTCATTGACATGATACAGGCGGTGAGCGGCGTCGAAGGCGTGGAGGTGTTCATCGTATGAACGGTAAGGCAGGGAAAGGCGGAAAGGAACGAACCAGAAAGATGAGGGACACCATGGGCGCGGTGGATGTTCCAACGGATGCCCGATACGGCCCTCAAACCCAACGAGCCAAAAAGAATTTCAACGTAAGCGGGAGGACCCTCCCCTGGGCATTCGTAAGGGCTCAGCTTCTGGTAAAGAAGGCATCGGCCATGGCCAACGGTGGCATGGGGAGACTGTCTGAGGAGCAAGTGCGGGCCATCGTTTCGGCGGCAGACACCCTTCTCCAGGAAGAAGACATGGAGGATTTTCCCGTTGACGTATATCAGGCCGGAGCCGGAACGTCGCAGAACATGAACGTGAATGAAGTCATTGCCCACGTGGCATTCTCTTCAGAAGGCGTGGAACTGCATCCCAATGACCACGTAAACCTGGGCCAATCGACCAACGACACGATGCCCACGGCCATGAACGTTTCAACCCTCATGATGGCAGAAAATCACCTCATACCTGCATTGGAAGAACTGGCCGATGCCTTCGGCAGGAAGGCCGACGAGTTCAAGGACATCGAAAAGGCAGGGAGGACCCATCTCAGGGACGCTGTTCCCATGACCCTTGGCGACGAATTTTCCGGTTACCAGGAGACCATACGCAGGTCCACGGAGGTTTTGAAAAGGTCGGCATCGGGCCTTCTGAAGATAAACCTGGGGGGGAATGCCGTGGGAAATGCGTTCAACAACCCTCTTGGCTACCGTGAAAAGGTCGTTGAAGAACTCTCCAGACTTACGGATTTGGAACTGAAACCCGCCCCGGACCCCTTCGAAGCAACGCAGAACTATGCAGGCGTCCTCGATTTTTCCTCATCACTTTCAAATACGGCCATGGGGCTTTCAAAGATTGCCCGGGACCTCATCCTCCTTTCGTCGGGTCCAAGAACGGGCTTTGCTGAAGTGAATACCCCCCCGCTTCAGCCCGGTTCATCCATAATGCCCGGCAAGGTCAATCCCGTCATGTGCGAGATGATGCTCATGGTCTGCTGCCAGGTCCAGGGGAACCACGAAGCTCTATCGGCCGGCTATCGTGAATCGGTCCTGGAACTCAACGTGACCATGCCCATGGCCGCTTACAACGTGCTTGATTCAGTGAACATCCTGGCCAACGGCTGCAGAAGCTGGGGAAAACGGTCCGTGGAAAAGATGACTGCTGATGCCAAAAGGTGCAGGGATTATTCCCGCTTCACCATGGGCAAAGCGACGGCCCTGGCCCCCGTCTTCGGATACGACCAGAGCGCAAAACTTGAGAAGATGGCTCTGGATGAGGGAGTCCCCCTGCCAGTTGTGCTGAAGAGGGAAAAAGGCATGAGTGATGAGGACATAATATCACTACTGGGAGAGATGGAATAATGGTCAAGAAATGTCCCAAATGCGACGGTGAAGGGCTCATCCAAAAGGGTTTTTGGATATTCAAGAAGAACGTTTATTGCGACGAATGCAGCGGGACCGGGTTCGACATGGGGGACAAAAGCGTGGTGAAGAAAAAGGTAAAAATCGACGGCGACCCGGAGAAGATGCAGGAGATATTCCACATCCTAGCCGAAGTAAGGAGGAAGGTGATGATAGCCAGGAAGGAAGGGAAGAACACCTTCGACCTCCACAAGAAGCTGCGGAAGGTGCAAAACCTCACCAGGGAGAAAAAATACCGGGAGGCAAAGGCACTGGCCATGGAGGCCAACAAGGACGTAGACGCCATGCTTATCTGATTGTCCGGCGGTCGATTATTTATAAATACCTGATTATGACATTCCTTAACATGGCCCAGGTGGTATCAGCTTACGACATAGGCAGGGTGGGCGAAAAGGTCATCCAGAGGACCCTGAAAGTTGTTGAAGAGGGGGACCAGGTCGTACTCATTTTCGTGCTTCCCGAGGGAGAGGATTTTGGCTCGCTTCACGGCACGCCCTTCACTCTCGTCGATGCCCAAGAACACATCAACCAAGGCGTTGAGGAACTTCAGAAGGAAGGCGTGGAAGCCGTGGGAATTGCAAAGCGCGGAGACCCCGTTAAAATCATCGTGGACATTGCCGAGGAGCTCAACTGCCGCCTCGTTGTGGTGCCCGACCGGTTCGACATCATGGCAGGTAGAAATGACCCCCGTTCATTGGCACCGAAGGTCCTCAAGGGGTCCAAAAGACCCGTTCTCACCGTTACCTGATGGCCCGGAATATCGTTTCGGCAAGATTCACGTCGTTCAAAATGAAGAAATGAACCCCTGGGGCGCCTCCTTCCTTCAACGCATCCACAAGAGAGATGGTGTGGTCCAGACATTTTTTCTCCGCGTCTTTCTCAGCACATTCGAATACTTGGCTGAGCCCATGGGGGATGTAAGCATTGAAGACGTCCCTGGCCACGGCCACTTGCCTCGGCTTCACCACGGGCCTTACGCCGGGTATGACCGGTACGTCAATCCCCGCATCGTGCAAACGGTCCAGATAATCAAAATAAGACCCGGATTCGAAGAACATCTGGGTGATGGCGAAATGAGCCCCGGCATCTACCTTTGACCGCATTATCTCGATTTCCCGTTCCTGGTCCTCTCGTTCGGGATAGCACGCCACGCCGATGCAAAAATCCATTTTCAATCCAGAACGATGCTTTTTGTCTTCCTCTCCGGGAAGGGGAAGATACTTTCCTTCGTTTAGGTCATTCATCTGATTTACGAGTTGGTAGGCATATGAGAACTCGCCCCTGGATTCGTCAGGTTTTTCTCCCTGAAGGGGGTCTCCCAGCACGGCCAACACGTTTTTGATGCCGAAATAGTGGTGGTCAACAAGCTGGTTCTCCAC
>CAZPOY010000021.1:15556-23156 GCA_964588345.1 uncultured Thermoplasmata archaeon | reverse complement strand
GTTGAGGGGAATGTCAATGATGGGCATGTGTTTTTTTATCTTTTTCAGCCCTTCTTCTTCCTCCCTTTCACGGCACTCGTTGCAGTATGAATCCAGGGGTTGGGACGGGTCGCAGTTGTATCGACACCCTTCGAATGTTTCGATGAATGGAAGTATCTCGCCCAGGCCACGAACTGCCAGGGATTTTGCCGTTCCTTTCTGCCCCCTTATCAAAACCCCGCCGACTGAGGGGTTTATTACGTTGAGAATGAGCGCTTTTTTCATGACCTCCTGTCCTACGATGGCAGTAAAGGGGAATATGCGAAGGGATTCATCGGTGGTTCCGTAACTAACCGTTTCAGCCATCTTGCATACCTCAATAAGAGTCCATTACCCTGTTTATCATCTCGGGACCAAACTCGTCTCTTTCCGACGGGGGCAAACGCATCCTGTGGGGGAGTGACATCAATCCTGCGACTTCGACATCTGCTTGCGTTACATCCATGCGCCCTTCAAAAGCCGCGTTGGCCCTGGCCGTTCTTTCAATGATTATGTCGGCCCGGTGACCATCCACGTTGAAATCCACGCAGAGTTTGGCTATCTCCTCAAGTATGTTGGCGGACGTCGTCACATCGGGCAGGATCTCTTTGGCCCGTATTATCCTCTCCTTCAATTCGTTCTGTTTGCTCTCGAACTTCTTTCTGAATTCCACGGGGTCCTGCGAGAACTCCTCCCGTGAATTGACAATCTCTATGCGTTGTGAAATGTCCGTTATCCCCTTGACCTCAACTTGCAGAGCCAGCCGGTCAAGGAGCTGGGGCCTCAATTCACCTTCTTCGGGGTTCATGCTGCCGATGATGATGAATTCAGCGGGATGATTGATGCTGATCCCTTCCCTTTCGACGTTTACTACGCCCATGGCTGCAGAATCAAGAAGGATGTCAACAATGTAATCGTCCAGCAGATTGATTTCGTCCACGTAGAGGATGCCTCTGTGAACCTCTGCCAGGATACCCGGTTCGAAGGCCTTGACGCCTTCGGAAAGAACCTTTTCTATGTCTATGCTTCCCACCAGACGGTCTTCTGTGACATTGAGCGGTAGGTCCACGACCTTGATGGGGCGGGTTTCCGTTTCCAGATTGCCCCGTTCTTTCTTGGCTTTGCATTCATCGCAGAAATTCTCTTCATCCTCTGGGTTGCAGTTGAAACGACATCCCTGGACAACTTCGATGTTGGGAAGAATTTCCGCAAGGGCTCTTACCGTCACCGATTTGCCCGTTCCCTTCTGACCTGGGATTAGCACGCCGCCGATTTCGGGGTTGATGGCATTGAGTATCAAGGCCTTTTTCATCAGTTCCTGCCCCACGATTGCACTAAATGGGAACAAAATTCTCTCAACGCGACGCTCCATGTCTTTTTTCACCGCGACTTTGGCGAGGGCGGCCTTTTCTTCTTCTTGCAAACGCTTGCGGATCTCCGTTTCCAGTTCGCTCTTCAACGTGGAGAGTTCTTCCTCCTTCCGTCTCAATTTCTCCTGGGACTCGTCGTAAAGTTCGGCCTTCACGTTCGCTTCTTCCTGAAGCTTGGTAAGCTCCTGCTCCCTCACCCTAAGCTTCTCTTCCTCTTCCTGTAAAAAATCCTGTGCCTTGGCCTTGTACTCCCTTTCGAGACGGGAGTGCATCTCTTGTTCCCGAATCCGGAGATTCTCCTGCTCTTCAAGAAGTTGTTCCGTCTTGCGGTCCAGTTCCGTGGTGACCTGATTGAGTTCCTGTTCCTTCTTCCGCAGGTTCTCCTCTTCTGATACTATCTCCTCGGTCTTGCGCCTAATCTCTGATTGCATGGTTTGTATCTGCTTGTCCTTGGCTCGGATTATCTCTTCTTCCTGAGCAAGGAGGTCCCTGGCCCTTTCATTGTATTTGGTGGATACCTCTTCTATCTGTGTCAGTGACTCGAGGAAGGCCTCCATTTCGGGCCGACCCACCTCTTTGAGAATGGTCGGGTAATTGAAAACGGCAAGTATGTCCAGAACCGTGCATATGAATACGAGAACGAAAGCGACGACAATCATGGTAATCTGAAAGGTTGTGGATACCGAAGCCATGGTGGCACCGACGCCCAGGCCGATTATCATAATGCCCGAAGGCACGAAAGATGCCAGCAAGAAATGATAGCGGTCGAACACATGCAGCAACGCATTGACGATGGAAATGATGGTGGCAAGGAAAAGGATGCCAAGAGATATGTCGGAACCAAGATACGGCACGAGATGGATGAATACCTCGTGGTCAACCCACGAAAGATTGAGGACGCGCATGGCAAGGTCCAAAAGGACGAAGAATGCAAGGAATGAAAAGAAGGTCGTTGTGATCTTAGAGATGAGATAATAGTTGAATGCCCCTCTACCATCCAATTCCTCCTGTATCTTCCTCTTTAACTCCCTCTTATGGGTTATCTCATCAAGGTCGATGTCTAGGTCAATGTCCAAGGATTCCAGGTCCACCGGTTCGATGTCCAGGGGTTCTTCCACCGGAGGGGGAGCGATTATCTCTTCCTCCTCGGAAAGCTTCCTGCGAATGTCAGAAAGGTCCACGGCATCTTCTTCCAGGGGTTTGCTCCCTTCAGTAGCTCTTTCGGGCGTTTCTTCAGGAACATCATCAGGTGTTTCGTCTGGAGAATATGCCTGTTCTGATTCGTCGGGTGCGGTTTCATCTTCGGAAGGCGGTTGGTTCTCCTCAGCGTTGATGGGGGCTTCTTCTAACGCCTCTTTCTCAAATTCGGCGTTTTCCTCTTCATCCTGGCCGGTTGGGTCTGGGTCTCCCTTGGCCTCTTTTACCATCTCATGGGAAATGTCGATGTCCGCTTCTCCGGTTTCTTCAGCCGGGAATTCTTCTTGCTCCTCAACATCGGCATCGGGCAAACGTTCTCCTGGGTCTGATTCGCCCTGTTCATAATCCAACGGTTCTTCTTCCTGCCCCTCTTCATTCATGCTCCTGGTGGGGTCGAATTCCAAAACGACGGCTTCTTCATCTTCCTCATCTTCACCGGATTCATCCTCTTCACCGAATTCGTCATCTTCAAGGGATTCTTCTTCGGTGATTTCTTCTTCATCGGGTTCTTCTCGTTCCGTGAATTGAAAGAGGGGGGTTTCGGATTCTTCATCTGACTATTCCGCCACAGCGTCTTCCTACACCGGCGATTCATCGTAATCGAGTTAGAAGTTTTCATCAGGATTATCTTCGGGTTAGTCTGATATCTCTTCCACTTCTGCTTCTTCTTCGAAATCCCATTCGATGGACTCACCGCAGCCAGGGCATATCGGTTCACCAACGGGAACATCCGTACCGCATTTTGGGCACTTGTCCGTCAACTGCTGTTCTGCTCCGCAAGCTGGACAATGAGGGGCTCCTTCCGGTACCGGCGTACCGCAGATATCACATATTTTTTCGTCCGCCAGTTGTTCACCTTCCCGTTAATTTGTTCTCTGCCAATTTGGCAAGACTATCTCCCTTGAACCTACTCAAGAGTATGGCTCCCGCACCAGCCAAGGCACCGAATCCCGAAACCGTAATAGGTAGAACGGCGCTCTCAATTAGAAAGCCGGGTGACCCGGGGAATGGCCCCAGATAAACAGAAGTAAGGTTTCCCGTGTCTATGCATTTGACTCTCACATGGTCTGCCTCCAGCGGCTTGAAACGGAAAATCACCCGGAGATTCTGAAGGTCCTGAGTCCAGCTTACGGGCACCTGGGTGACTTCGCACTCCTCAACTTCAAGAAAATTGCCGAAATTGTTTTTGAATTGGTCTGACTTCTCCGTGTATTTGGTTGAATTCCTATCGGGAAGTTCATATTGGTTGAATGAAAAATTGGCAAGAAGGTCTCCGGCACCCAATATCTCCACATATACCTGGTAAATGCCATCGGCTCCGTTCATGTCAAAAAGTTCAAGGTCAATGGTGAATTGCTGTTCGTCGGTAGCGTCTATCGTGATTGTGTCGAAGGCCGGAGGAACGTTGGTAACGCCGATGACGCCGTCGGCTTTGGAAGAGGGCACCAAGGATAAGCCAAGCATGATGGCAAGCAACAAAACTAATAACACGCTCATCTTTCCTTTCATTTCTTCCCTCCCTGGATTATCTGGTATACAATGATTGCCACACCCATAATTATGACTAATGATATTATAATTGCTGCCAACCATCCCCCCGTTACCCCCGTATTGTCGTTAATCTGGATGTTGGGGTCCGCCTTTACCAGAACCTTGGTAGAAGCGGTGCCAGAGTTGTATCCCGTATCCAATGTGTAATTCACATATGCAAAGGTATCCGATTTGGTGGGCGTGGTCGTGATGATTATGTGGACCTCTTCGTCGCTTTCCAGTTCGAGTGGGATGTTCTCAAGAGACCCGTCGTATTTGCTGCCGTCCACAGTGACCGTCGGTTCCCTGAAATTGGGATGGTTGATGTCCAGGAAAACGCTTCCAGAACCCGAAATGTAGATGTCCGTGGTCAAGGTCTCACCGTATCGCATGGAGAGAAGCCGTTGATACTGGAGCGTCGCTCTTTCCAGGTCGAGGATGTTGTATTCGGACCGCCTCACCTCGATGACTATGTCGATGTCAGCACTTAGCGAGGGGATGAAATTGACCATGCTGTTCGTGATGAAATCCGAACCGGTGAGTTTGGCTCGTCCTTTGAACTGCGTTCTCTGGGGAACCATGTCAGGCGCATGCAAGGTTACGTCACAGCGCCTTTCTTCGCCAACGCTCAATTTGCCCGTCACGTTGCTCACGGAGAAAAGTTCGCCGTAAACGTCAAAGTTCACATTCATCTCCGCGGGGATGTTTCCTGTATTGGCTATCCGGAAAAAGGTGTTCCTCGTCTTGACGGTGGTTGCGTTGAACGGCTGAAGAACATAATAGAGGGTCGGGGCCGTCGTGCTTATTCCCACACTTGCTCTTATGACGTTTATCTCCTTGCTTTGCACCGGAAACCCGTCAGCGGTGACGTTCAACATCCATGCGCCAATTTGGGCTTCGGCGTGAACGCCCATTGCAAAACTGACCGAGGTTTCAGTGGCGTTGCACCTTTCGGTTTCCAGGTAAAGACCATAAATTTCATCCTTGAATGAGTTGTCTTCGGAACGGTTGTAGCTAAATTGGTAACGCCATGTATGGTTCTCTCCGGGTGAAGGGGCGTCTTTTTCAAGGAAAATCGTGATTTGGTCGAAACCTTCGTCGAATGTGAGATTGAGATAATTTACCATCCCCGAAATGATGATGGGGCGTCCCTCGGCGTCCGTTCTCATGTCCTCACCGGGAAGCGTTACGGTCAATGTCTCAAGGGTTGGCTGAGAAGATGCAGGGGGGGCCGTTGCCAATGAATAGGCCGAAAGGATTACGGCCGTCAATGCAAGTATGCACATCATCCTCCTCATGTTAGCGCCAGATAAGTCATTTTGTTTTTCAGATATAAAAGTATGGCAGTTTGGGTGAATAAAAAAAAGGAAAAAAGAAAAAAGGAAAAGAAAGGGGTTGGATGGACTACGGCAATGGCGTTCCGTAGGCAACTTCAGGACCAGGTACTGGCGTTGCCCCGGTCACTATGTCCAATGTGTAATCTGTATCGTATTGGCCTTCGGAAATACCTCCAGGAATGTCCACCTCCCAAAAGAGTGGTCCGTAATCGATGTAATTAGCTGTCCTAGCGTCCCAAGTATCTCCAGCAACCGCAGATAGATTGCCGTAAAGTGGGTCTGCTTGTATCCGATAATTGCCAGCATCCCCGAGTATTAATATTTCATTGCCTGCACCAATTCCACCGAAAAAAGATTCAGCGGCAAGGTCATATCCCGATAGAGAAAAATCCGTAGCGGGAATCAGTTCTGGCCCCACTCCACCGAGTAATGCATCATCGTTCATCTGAATCTGGAACTTGTGGGGGGCATTCGTCTGGAACCAGAGATTGTTGGCACCAAGACTTACATCGGGTTGTCCCGGAGCTCCTCCGCCGCTAATGTCTTGGTTGTAGAGGGTCACTTTTGAGTATTTGTATGTGTAGAATTCGTCATATCGATTGTCGCTATTGCCATATGCATCGAATAGTTCAAGGTGGAAATTCCACGAATCGGCATCATTGAATGCCGTTGTATCTTTGGATGACCCTGCGGGTGGAAGGTCGTTAGTTCCATCGCCAGGGGCCCAGCGTGTGAAACCCGTCATGTGGAACAGAATGTCAAGGTCCAATGAACCAGCAAGAACATTAGCTTCTATCTCCGGGTCTACGGATTCCAGATAGACCTCACCTTCCATGACCGATACAGTCTGAGTTGCGAAGTCATATTGAAGGAGAAAATTCCAATACGCCCCTGGATTTGCACCATATGCGTTTAAATCATCTCCAAAATCGTACCACATATAGATATTTAGCACCGTCAATTCCGCTATGCCAAGCTGGTTGCTGATGTGCATCCCAAATCCGTATGTCACATTTTTAACATCTATGGCGGTATTCGTCAAGTTCGCAGCGGGTGCGGCGTTGTCGTAAAAAATGTACGAGTTGATGTGCGGTTTCGAAGCCATCACCGTTATGTTCCCAATTTTCTGTTGACTTAAATCGCCAACATCCGCTGCAAAAGACAGCACCGGCAACATCATAAAAGCAAAGAGTATTGCACCTGCGATTATTAATTTTCCCTTTCTCATCTTGTTTCCCCCCCTGAAGTCCAGGAGTTATAAGTTAATAGTTATTCTCCATATAAATAAGTTACTGGAAAAAATCGTATTGCCGTACAAATATCAAAAAAAATCTTATTTTTCAAGATTCGTTATTGAAATGTTATCTGACCGACGAATCCGGGGTGAATTTAGGTGTTAATCACCGGGAATCTTCATCAAGCAATGCGAGATAGGCAAGGAGGGATTCCACCTGTATCCTTTCGTTGCTGCCCTGGGAAAGCCGGAATTCAGCTTCGCCGATGCGGTTGATTATCCTCACCTTCTTCCAGCCATCCATGGGAAGGTCCAGAGCAACCTTGTGCATCTGCTTTATGACGTCCTCGCCCGAAAGAGAATACGTTATGAGAAGTTCGTCCAGCATCTCCCTGGCCTTGAGGAATTCACCGTCAATGGCAAGTTTCAGCGCTTTTTGTATCTCCTCGGGCTTGGCCGTGGCGCTCACCTTGTAAATGGTGTCAGCGTCTATCTTCTTGTCCGAAGCAGACGAAACCTGTAAGGTCATTATCGCCCTTCTCATGTCCCCTTCAGATATGAACACTATTGAATCCAGCCCGTCTTCAGTGATGTCAACGCCTTCCTCTTCCGCTATTTCACGTAAAAAGCCCTTCATCTGGTCATCGTCTATCGGGGTAAACCGGAAAACGGCACAACGCGATTGGATGGGCGGAATTATCTTCGACGAATAGTTGCACGAAAGGATGAAACGGCATGTATTGGAATAGCGTTCCATGGTTCTCCTAAGGGCCGCCTGGGCATCGCTGGTGAGCGAATCAGCTTCATCCAGGAATATTATTTTGAAAGGAACGTCGCCCAAGGGCGCGGTGCGTGCGAAATCCTTTATTTTCTTTCTTACTATGTCTATGCCTCTTTCGTCACTTGCGTTCAGT
>CAZPOY010000021.1:0-15546 GCA_964588345.1 uncultured Thermoplasmata archaeon | reverse complement strand
CCCTTGAAAGAGCCAGGGCACATGTCGTCTTCCCAATTCCGGCGCTTCCCGCAAAAAGAAGATGGGGTAGATTTTCCATCTCAGCATATGCTTTGAGTCTTTTCACTATGGGTATCTGGCCCACAACATCGTCAAGTACCCTGGGGCGGTATTTCTCCACCCATATGTCGTTCATGAAGGTAGAATGACAAATGACATTAAAGATTTTGGGCAATGGTATCAGGGTCAAAACCGAGCTTTTTCAATTCGGTCCGCGTCTCATCTGAGTCCGGGTCAAATTTCAACGCTTGTATCAGGCACTTTGTCCCCTGCTCTTCCTGTCCCGAGTCTATTAATGCTATGCCCTTGTTGTGCCAAGCCCTCGCATAATCGGGGAGCAGTTCGATTGCCTTGTTGACGAGTTTCAACGCCTCATGAGGTCTTCCTTCCTTCCTCATTATCACCGCAAGATTGTTGAAAGCGACGGGGTTGTCGGGGTCTAATTTGACAGCTTTCAAAAAAGCGTTTCTCCCTTCCGTAAGGTCCCCCTCCTCAAAATGGACCATGCCAAGGTTGAACCACGCCTGGGGATATCGGTCGTCGATCTCGATGGCCTTTTTGTATGAAGCAACGGCGTCTTCGGCATTGCCCATCTTTTTTCTTGCGAGTCCCAGATTGTTCCATACTTCCGGTTCGTCGTCCTTCATCAGAACGGACTCGGTATATGCTTCAACGGCCGAAGCGGGTTTTCCGCAAGTGAGCCGGATGTCGCCGATCCGAAGGTAAAGTTTCCAGAGGATGGGGTCTTCAATTTCGGATATGGCCTCGAAGGTTTCTTGAGCATTAAGCACCATTTTCTCACAAAGTTCACGGGGCATTGCCGTCTTGGACCTCAGTAGAAGGACCATTCTTTCGAATATCTCGAGGATTTCCGTCAATTCGAGTTCCTCCCATGAAACCAGCGAATTTATGCAATCGGATAGCATGGAACTTAGTTCCCCTTCTCCAATGCCGGAATGGTATTCGCCTTCGACGGAACATAGTTTCAGACATGGTGGGTTTTCGTCCAGAAGGATGGGGCATTTCGTCATCAATTGACCGATGCATTTATCAATAATAATTCTTCTGGTATTTACTAGTACATCCAATAGGAAATTAGGAAAACTATATATATGCATTCCACTTTACCACGATTAAGCCTTTGGAAGCTATCCAATTCTATTTGGATATACCAAAATGGGAGGAATAATAATGGAACACCGAAGCAAGAATGATAAGGTCAGGTTTTTCATAACTGTGACCGCGGTCATGGCTTTGTGCATAAGCGGATTTTCTTTGATGCTTACCAGCACCAATGCAAAAGCTGACGTCATAGGTGGAGCATACGGCTCTGAAGTTCATGTAGCCGTATTCACTGAATTGACTTCAGACAATGCCGTTGACATCGCAACAAAAGAAGAATGGAACATGATGACTCTTGTTTACGATTCACTGGCTAGGACGGACCCAGACACACTGGATTCGGTTCCCTGGCTGGCCAAGAGTTGGGAGATAAACACAACAGGAGCAAATCCCGTTGCATACGTAGAACTGAATGATGCCACATGGCACGATGGTTCGACGGTCACTGCCCAGAGCGTGGCTGATTCGTACAATGCAATGAAGGGGAACAGCTTGTACTCGTCGCTTCTCACGGGAGTCACGATAACGGCTGAAGATGGAATGGTAAAATTCGAACTGGACCAGCCCATGGGAAACCTGGTATCGGAGATATTCCAGGTCCCACTCACAAAAAGCGGGATCGGTAGCGGACCGTTCATGCTCTACTCCGATTACGATGCAAATCCCATCGTTCTTGAAGCATACGACGATTACTTCGATGGAAGGGCTTACCTGAATTACGTCAACTTCCACGTTTATGACAATGAAAATTTTGTAGATGACCAGGGCAACGGCACTCAGTTGGGACTGGATTGGACTCGAGGAGAACTCGACTTCATCGCAACGGGAATCGAACCCTACCAGGTCGCCATCACATTCGATGACCCCATTACGGGAACGCCCTCAAAAATAGGGGATTTCGGTTCCACAAAACTTAGCCCCAGCATGACCTTCTTCTACATGGGTCTCAATCTCAACAACGCACCTCTAGACGACATGGTCTTCAGACAGGTCCTATCCATGTGCTGTGACAAGAATGAGATCGCACTCACCGACTTTGGCAATTACGCCACGGCTGCTGATTCACCCGTTCTATCGGCCAACACCTACTGGTACAACAATTCACTAGAATATATGGGCCTGAAGGACGTAGATGGAACCGGTGCCGTAGTTGCAGATGAACTATCACCCATGATGTCGATGCTTGGACAAGCGGGCTTCAACGATGTCGATGGTGACGGCTGGAGAGACATGCCTGATGGGTCTCCTTTTAGTCTAAACCTCCTTTCGCCTCCTGCCATAGGAGAGGGGTCGGACACAAAAATTGATGCCATTACGGGAAGGCTCGAAGGCGTTTTCGACTCTCTGGGAATCAAGGTCATAAAGATTGACAGCAGGATTGACAATGGTGAAATGATGGAAGAAGTGGAGGCAAACAATTTCGACCTTTATCTCAACTATTACGAAACCGGATTGGACCCCAGTTATCTCAACGACCTTTTCCAGACGAATGCGGAAGACAATTACTTCCATTATTCCAACGCTGATGTGGATTCACTCCTTGCCGATGCCATGATGGAGATGGACAAGGAGACGCGACAGGAATACATCTGGGAGGCACAGGGAATCCTCAATGAAGAACTTCCCGCTATACCCCTTGCTTACCCCAAGAGGGTTGAACTCTATACGACAGATAATTTAGCAACCGGATGGAAAACCACCGCTGGTGGAATGCACAATTTCTGGACGTACACTAATCTCAGGCAGCCCATTTCCGGTGACCTCAAGGTGACCATGACCTCTTCCGTTGGTTCATCCATTGATAGTGGAGAGGCCACGACGATACAGGCCATCGTAACGGATGCAGACAGCAACCCCGCCGTTGGTTCTTACGTATCTTTCTCTATAGACGGACAAGGCGTTCTTTCTACTACGGAACAGATAGCGGTAGATGAAAATGGCATAGCCACGGTTGAATATACTGCTCCAAACGTTGAGAGCCCGGTGGATGAGTTCATATCCGTCGTAGCCGTTCAAGAGTCTTTCAACAGCGCAGATTACTCCATTGGCATTACCGTTCATGAACTTGACTTCGAACTATATATCACAGACGTGGAAATCGAACACCCGACCATCGATTCGGGCGATTCCACGGAAGTGACATTCGTGGTGGTTGACCAGAACGGTGACCCAGTCACCGATGCCATCGTTACCGCTGGACTGGAACTTACCAACTTCGGTGGAACCATCACGGCGCCCACTTCCACGGGAACGGATGGAGAATACTCAAGCACCTTTAGTGCTGTCGTCACGACGAGAACAAAATACGGGCTTCTATTCATGGCTGAGAAAGAGGGTTACATCACGGCCCAAAACGATAATAAACAAGTGACCGTCGAACCCCTCATACTCTCCGTAACCATATCACCCGAGGAAAACACCGTGAAGAACAAGAACGAGATCACGATAACCGTCACGGTGATGGAGGGTGTTAACAAGGTCGAAGGAGTAACGGTCACCTTGACCATGACCCCGACTGGTACGGATTCCACATTGACACCGGATACCGCTACCACCAACGCAGAAGGTGAAGCGACATTTACGTTCTACGGAGAAGTTGAGGAAGACACGCAGTACCGACTCGAGGCCCAAGCACAGAAAGATGCGTATGTGTCTGCTGAAGACGCGCACAACATACTTGTAGATGTGAAACCAGAAGAAACGGGTGGCATTCCCATGCCCGGAATTGCTCTGGTCATGTTGCTTGTCCTCGGCCTTGCAGTGGTTCTCTACAAAAAAGAGTAGAACCACTTTTCCTCTTTTTTTTTCTTTTTTTTCTTTTTTGATTTGCATCCTCGATATAAAATTAATGTTCTAACCTGGTTTTACCTTTAAACCATAAGTGGGTTAGGCTTCACTTGACTTTGACAAAAAGAAGGTTATCAAAATCGCTTTGTTTCCCGAACTTGACAAAACAAGTTTAGACTCACGTTATAAACGTCTTTTCTCGAAACTTATTTATAGCGTAAGTGCTTCCATTCAATCACTCTTAAGCCAAGCATATAAATTGCAGGAGGATAAGAAGGATGAAGCAAAAATCGAGATGGTCGAAAAACATCGGAATATCTCTTTCTTTCCTGGTAGTTTTTCTCATGGTGCTAAGCGCTGTGAATACTGCAGGAACTACACAGGTAACGGAAAAGAACGATGTTGAGATCACAACCTCGGAGCCAGATATTCAAATATCTAAGAACAAAGCACCTCAATATCTAAGGATTGGGATGCAGGACGACATGAAGCACCTGAACACCGTTACGGCCCAGGATGTCTGGGATTGGAACGTTCTAGGATGGCTCATGGACGGTCCGATTAACCGGGACAAGATTTCCAAAAAACCCATGCCCTGGATGGCAGAAAGTTGGAATTACAGTTCTGACAACCCAACGGTGGGCTCCATGACCTTGAGAAAAGGTATGTTCTGGACCGACCACGACTTTGACACATACGGGGAAGACGTCCTTTACGACGGGGAAACATACCCCATGGGTGAGACAGATTACACCGCAACCCCTGGTTACAGAGAAGTTACGGCCTACGACCTTGAATTTTCTTACAACTTGTGCAAGGACGCACCCAGATACCAAAATGGACTGGACCCTCTTAGGATAGACGACAAAGGGGACAACGACCCGACCAACGACGTACTCGGTGTCACGGCCGTTGACAGATACACGCTTGAATACGAACTGGATTACGCCACGGCGGATTTCGTCATGGACATCCTTGCATTCATCATCTGGCCGGAACACATCTGGTCCAACCATCTTGATGACAAAATGACCTGGCAGCCTGAGGTCGAAGATGCAGTTTATTGCGGCATGTTCACCCTTGAAAGCTGGGAACAAGATGCCGTCATCGTTCTAAAGACCAACGAACATTATTGGAACAAGTCGGCCATACCCAACATTGATGGAATACTCTTCAAGATCTTCGGCAATACGGATGCAGCCATCTTGGCTCTCCAGAGCGACGACATAGACTTCATCGCCTGGACCATAGCGCCAGGTTACATACCAACGATACAGGAAGACCCTGACCTTGCCATCGCAAAGACGAAGGAACTTGGTTTCTTCTACCTTTCATACAACTTCAGGAACCCCGCCTTTGGATACGATGATTTTGGAAGTGAAAACCGCAATGACGTCGGCAAACCTTTGAGGAAAGCCATCGCGCACTGTATCAATAAAGAAGATATCGTTCTAAAATTGTTGCAAGGGTACGGAACCGTTGGAGATTCGGCGGTTAGCCCTGCAAATCCCGAATGGTATAACACAACCGTCCCCACATATTCCTTCGACCCAAACAAAGCCGAAGAGATTCTTCAGGAAGCCGGCTATTACAAGGTAGATGGAGCATATGTCTCCCCTGACGGTTCTCCCATAGACGGACCAGGTGGAGATGGAAGTATCGAGATCATACATCCTCCTGCGGACTACGATCCGATTCGTGCAGAAGTCGGCAGGATGATTGCCGAACAGCTAAATGCCATCGGCGTTACAGCTGAGAGCAAGCCCGTTGATTTTGGGACTCTCGTTGATAAGACGAATACCCACGACTTCGAGGCATTCATCCTCGGATGGTCCATTGGTTCCACTGATGGAAGCTACATGTATGATTTCTTTAGAAGCGACCCAAATGACGTTGTTGGTGGATACAATTCACCTGGTTACAGGAACTCATCATACGATGAAATCGTTGATGCCATGAGAGAGGAACTCGACCTCGATGAGAGGATACGGTTCAACAAATGGTCTCAGGGCGTCATCGCCGAGGACCTTGTCTATAACATTCTCTACTATAGGGACAACCTCGAAGCCTACAGAACTTCCACTTGGAAATCCGGATGGTGGGAAGAGAGGGGCGGAATCTTCAACCAGTGGACTCTGATGGAACTGCGTTCAACGGAAAAGTTCGAGTTCTCGGTGGACATAGAAGGCCCTGACCAAATATCGGGGGATTCCGATTACACCGTCACGGTCTTGGACAAAGATGAAAACCCCGTTCCGGATGCTGAAGTGGAGATAAGGGAGATTTCAAACGGCGAGTTCAGTCCAAGAACGGGAACGACGGATGCCAATGGCGAATTTGATTTCGTCTTCTCTCCGGATATCGTTGAAGTGCAGACCGCCGTCTCAATATCCGCTGCGGTTACCGTTACGATCGGTGGAGAAGAAAGCGTCGAACAAAACTCAAAACAGGTCGTCGTTTATCCACCTGGAGCATTCTGGTTGGAGACCACCAGTCAGGTCACCATTTCCACGCCTGTTGATTACCAAGAGGCCTTGGATGCAGGTATACCCTTTGAAGTTCGCGTCAAGGATCCTGCAGATGGATGGATCTCCGGTGCCGTTGTAAATGTCGATTCGAACTATGACGGCGTCTTTGATTCGGACAGCCAGAGCACTTCCATAGACGGCGTGGCCGATTTCGTCTTCACCCCTGCAGAAGGTTTGTCTGAGAACACGATATTCATCGTGACCGCTCAGATAAGCTACGATAGACCTGATGACAGCACCACATACGAAGCAGAGGAACGAATCGAGTTCAAGATACTTGTGACGGACATCTCTATGCAGATAACCAGCATGGCCTTTGACAACCAAAGCCCCAAGGAAGGCGATTCGGTCACTTTGACCATCACACTCGTTGAGGTTCAGGAAGCCAGCCCGGTTTCGGGTGCACAAGTCACCCTTACCGTACCCGATGGCATTACAGCGGATTCGGAAACAGGGACCACTGACTCCAGCGGACAGGCATCCTTTACCCTGACGGGCGATGAAGCGGGCACTTATTCGATAACCGCCGAAGCGTCGAAGGACACGTATGAGACCACAGCAAGAACAGGGACCATCTCCTTTGCTGAAAAGAGCACTGGCGGTGGAGGAACACCGATGATAGGGATGATTTCCGGTCTGTCGGTACTCGTTCTCATAGCCGTGGCCGTTCTGCTTTTAAAAAAGAGAAACGGGACCGAATAGGTCCCCTCTTTTTTCTTTTTCTTTTTTTCTTCCCCAATAACGCGAAACATGAAAACATAAAAATTAGACAGAAGGGAGATGTATGAAACTTTGGCAGTTCCTCACAAAACGACTTTACCACACCATCATAACGGTCCTTATTGTCCTCGTATTGCTGTACACTCTTTTCCAAGCTATGCCGGGCGACCCCGCGAGCATGCTTATCAGCCCGGAAATGGACCAAAAAGCGATAGAAAGAATTAAAGAATTGCACGGTTTGAATGACCCGTGGTATGTGCAGTTTGGCGATTACATCGTGAACATGCTCACATTCGAGTTTGGCTATTCTTTCAGACAAGGCAAGCCCGTAATGGACATCATCAAACAGAAGTTGCCGCCTACCCTTCTTTTATTCGGAACTGCCACGCTATTAGCATATCTCATCGGGGTAGCTTTCGGTGCAACGCTCGCTTGGAAAAGGGGGAGCAAATTTGAAATGACCTCAATTTTCTTCATGCTCATATTCTATTCCATGCCTTTGTTCTGGTTCGGGTTGATTCTTCTCTGGATGTTTGCTTCCCCCATGGGGGTGGCGAGTTGGTTCGACCGTAGTACGGGATTCTTCCCCATCGGAGGCATAGGGGGTTACGACCCAAATACCGGAGAGGCGTATCACGGATTCCAATACGTAATCGATGTCGCCCACCATCTCGTGCTTCCGCTGATTTCACTATGCATTCTTTCATTGGCCGGCAATACCCTGCTGATGAGAAATTCGATGCTCGAAGTGATGGGAGAGGATTACATCACGACAGCAAAAGCCAAAGGCGTGTCGGAGGGAAAGGTCCTTTACAAGCACGCCGCCAGGAACGCAACGCTACCCATTGTCACTTCCTTTGCCCTTTCCATGGGGCATGTAATCGGAGGAGGTGTGCTTACGGAAACAGTTTTCTCATGGCCGGGAATGGGGAGAGAACTTGTGACGGCCACCATTCAGCAGGATTTTCCCGTCGTCTTCGCCCTGTTCTACATAATGGCGCTGATGACGATTACTGCCAATGTTGTGGCGGACCTGTTGTATGCGTACTTGGACCCAAGGGTGAGGTTATAAGGAGGTCTTATCATGGTTAGCGCTAAAACAAAGGATAAATTGGAAAGTTGGAAACGGTCAATTAGCAACAACTGGAAGCTTTACAAAAGAAGCACGATAGGTCTCGTCGGTCTTGGCATCATCATCATGTTCTTTTTGATGGCTTTTTTGACGTATCCCATTGAATACGTGGACGGACTTGATGGAGAACAAGATTTCCTTAAAGACCCGGTCAGATGGACGGCACCCACCAAAGACATCGTTGATTTGAAATACTCGGAAAATTCGTATACCATCCTCAGTCCGGAAACTTCTGAAGGAACGGTTACGCCTGTTGCCGGCGTAGGCGAATATGCTTACCGACACGAACACCAACGTTATAACGAACGTGGTGCAAGAACGGTCTTTGTCCCCACTGAAGAAGGGGTCCTCTATTTTGTAAAAACCGGGACTTCTGAAGTCCGTTACGCTATGAATCTTCACAATGGGTCCATTACTACAAAACCCATCGGCGTCAATCTCGACCCTCTTTTTTATGAAAACCCAAAGCCCACGACGGAAAACGTCTGGATATTCACAGGTACGGAAGACGGATACCTGTTTGGCATAAAGGAGGTCTGGACCAATGCTGAAGACACCATCGCGGACCCCGTATTCCTTTATCGGGAAGAAAAGAGCATTCTCCTTGACGGTTCGCCCATACTTCCTTACATCTATTTTGACGACAACAACACGTGGACCAATTGTAATGACGACCTGCTTTACGTAGGCACCCAAAACGGTTCATTCTACGCTCTATCCATGAATCGGAATTCTCCCGAAACCCTGATGGATATCGTCTGGGAAGTTCATGTTGATGATACTTTTGTCAACGGACCGGTCATACTTACTGGTGAAGACGACGTTACCAATACCCAAAAAATGATGGCTGCGGGAAGTTTGGATGGAACCCTCTACCAATTCAAGGTGGGAGAGGCCGACCCGCTCTGGACAAATGAAACGGGCGTACCGATAACCACAACCCCTTTGATATCAGACAAAAACGAGAGAGTCATCATTGTAACGAAAGACGATGCGGGATTCGGCATCATACAGGCATACAACCTCAGCGACGGAAAACTTCTCAACCAGACGCAGCGGTTGACCGATACAACGGATGGAGTATTGTACGACCCATACATCGTACAGGGCTCTCGTGAAATATTCATAGGTGCTAGAGAGGGGGCCAATTTAACGGGCTACGGCATCATGTGGTCCGTAAGAAGCGACATGTCGGTCAAGTGGAAATATCAAACCACGGCACCCGTCGTTTCCCGACCATTCTTCTTCAAGCGTGACGCCAACACCTACTTTGGTTGCACGGACGGACGGTTGTATTCTCTAAGAAGCGATGATACGGACATTGGAGTGGCCATCTTCTGGCAGGTCAGACTGCCACCTGATGAGAATCTGCCCGGCTCCATACCTTCCACTCCCGTGGTGATAGACCCCACGGCACCCCTTAGCAACGACTATCTATCTCCTGCGGTCTTCACCGTCACGGTGACCGAGGATGCCAATGGCAATCCCCAGACGAGGGTGTATTCGGTATCCACCGCCGGGACATATTTGGCACCCCTGCCACCAACGTGGGCGATTTCGCTTTCAAAGGACTATCAGGATGATTTCGGTTTCCCTGCAAGTGGCAACTACTACCTACTTGGAACCGACCACGAAGGCAAAGACATCTTCAGCCAACTCATGTATGGTTCGAGAGTTGCCCTTTTGGTAGGGTTTTCTGCGGCATTCTTTTCCATAACCATCGGGACGATAATCGGTCTCATTTCCGGTTATTTCGGGGGCAGCGTGGACAATCTTTTGATGAGAATGTGCGACGTCGTTCTCACACTACCCTTCCTGCCACTGGTCATCATTCTCGCATCGGTGTTGGGGCCATCGGTATGGAACATCGTATTGGCCATTGCGGCGGTGGGTTGGCCTGGCGTGGCAAGGACCATTCGTGCAGAAACCCTTTCATTGAAAGAAAGACCTTTCATTGATTCGGCAAGAATTACCGGGGCCAGCGCTTTCAGAATCATGTTCAGGCATATTGCACCCAACGTCATGCCTCTCGCTTTCCTGTTTGCAATGTTCTCGATATCCGGGGCCATACTAACGGAAGCATCCCTGAGTTTCATCGGTTTGGGAGACCCAACCACAATGTCTTGGGGACTGATGCTTTACTTCATCACCCATACCGGCAAAACCCTCACTGCGTGGTGGTGGTTAGCGCCTCCGGGAATCGCAATTACGCTAGTTTCACTGGGCTTTTACCTGATTGGTAGGGCTTTCGATGAGATTGTAAATCCAAGACTGAGGGAGAGGTGATACAGATGACGCTATTAGACATACAGAACCTCAAAGTGCATTTCAAAATTACAAACGGCATCGTGAAAGCTGTAGATGACATCTCATTTACACTTGACCGTGGAGAGACCATGGGGCTTGTCGGAGAATCGGGCTGTGGCAAAACGACCACGGCTTTCGCTTCGATGAGACTTCTTCCCAAAAACGGATTCATCGTCAATGGCAAAATCAACTTCAACAACAGTTTGATTGCCGAAATGGACGAGGAAGAATTCTATTCCATGTCACCCAAGGAGCAGATGAAGAACAAAATAAAGGGCGAAAAAGCGATGCGGGAGAGAAGGTGGAGTGAGATATCCATGATCTTCCAATCGGCCATGAACGCCTTTAATCCCGTTTACAAAACGGGCAAGCAGATTGAGGAAGTGCTTCTGCTCCATACGGACATGTCCCGAAGGGAAGCTAAGGAACGTGTTGGTGAACTGTTTGACCTTGTGGGTATGGACCCCAGCAGGGCCGAAGGTTATCCACATGAATTCTCAGGCGGAATGAAGCAGAGGGCCATGATTGCCATGGCCCTTGCACTAAACCCGGATTTCATCATTGCAGACGAACCGACGACGGCCCTTGACGTTATCATGCAGGATAGGATTCTCCTTGAGATTAAGCGGCTCCAAGAAGAACTCGACATCGCCATGATGATAATCACCCACGACATCTCCGTGGTGGCCGAGGTTTCACAAAAAATAGGCATAATGTATGCAGGGAAACTCTTTGAGTTCGGCGATATCAAGTCCATTTTCGCCAACCCGGCCAACCCATATTCACTGGGATTGATGAACGCCTTCCCATCCATCAAGGGTGAGAAGAAGAAACTGATGTCGATACCCGGTTCACCGCCGGACCTTTCCAACCCGCCCCAGGGTTGCACTTTCCACCCACGATGCAAGTTTGCACAAGACATATGCAGGGAGAAAGACCCGGAAACCGTTCGGGTGGAGAACAATCACTTCTCGAAATGTCATTTCGCAAAAGAAGTATATGCCGGGGAGTTGAGGTGATAACATGGCTGAAGCAGTATTTCAAGTAACGGAACTCAAGAAGCTCTTCCCCGTGAAGATGGGCTTTTTTGACTCACTGGGAGGCAAACAGCTCTTCGTCCATGCCGTAGATGGACTCAATTACGACATATTCCCCGGGGAAGTACTTGGCATGGTAGGTGAATCCGGTTGTGGAAAGACAACCACGGGAAGATTGATGACGCGTCTGGAGGACATCACCGACGGACACATCTTCTTCAAAGGAGAGGACATCGCTCATAAATCCGGCAATGAACTCAAAGAATACAGAAGAAGAGTCCAGATGATTTTCCAGGACCCCTACGAATCGCTCAACCCAAGGTTCAACGTATTCCAGACCGTTGCAGAACCCTTAACGGTCCACAGTGTAGGTGATTCCTACGACGAGAGGATGGAGATTGTTCTTGAAGCACTTACCAAGGCCAACCTTCAGCCCGCTGAGGAATACATCAACAGGTTCCCCCACGAGCTAAGCGGAGGGCAAAGGCAGAGGGTAGCCATTGCAAGAACGCTTTCGATTCGTCCCGAATTCATCGTTGCCGACGAACCGGTTTCGATGCTTGACGTATCGATTAGGGCCGGCATCCTCAACCTACTTCTGGACATGAAGAGGGAGTTCAACATTCCTTACATGTTCGTAACACATGACGTTTCGGTAGCCCGTTATGTCTCAGATAGGATTGCCGTCATGTATCTTGGCAACATCGTAGAACTTGCACCCACCGAAGAGATAATCTTCAACAGCATGCACCCATACACCCGGGCGTTGCTTTCTGCTGTTCCGGTGCCGGACCCGACTACCAAGCACGGAAGAACGGAGATCAAGGGCGACCTGCCAAGCCCGATTAATCTACCAACGGGCTGTACTTTCCATCCACGGTGCCTTTACAAAAAACCGATTTGCAGGGTTAAAAAACCGGAAATGAGGGAAATAGAAAAAGGCCACTATGTGCAATGTCATTTCGCAGAAGACCTTCGTCTTGAAGACCCTGATGGCGAGGTACTCGAAAGGATGGACCTGACGGAACATCAGATTCCTGTTCAGCAAGAAGTTGAAGATGATACTCTTGCGTCCGTTCAGCGGTGAAGGAAGTCAAGAAAAAATTGACGAAATGTGGAGTGGAAAAACCCAATGCAGAGACAAGTAGGTGAAGAATAAGCGTGAAATACGATGGTGTGACGGTTGCAAAGATAGTGTTTTCCATCTTCGGCGTTATCTGTCTGGTTCTTGCAGGAAACACGGGAATAAACTACGCCAAGACCATCGAAGCCCAAATGACCGTTACCATCACCCCCATATCTCTGGAATATGGATACGACCATATAGGCAACATTGAGATAAACGTCACTTACAACATCGAGAATCCATCTCGCGTTGAAATCGAAGGCATTCGGGCTGACGCGCTACTGTCCCTTGCAACGGAACCAAGTCCCACGGGCGTTGCTGAAAACTACAAAAATTTTCGGCCTGGAAATTTCCGGCTTGGTCCAGGGGAGAATGAAACCTTCGTCATGAAGGGATTTGTTTCCTACAAAGACGAAAATCTCTTCAGTCTTGCAGATAATTACAGCTATGAAATACCTTGGATAGTCTATGGTCGGTTCTTCTTCCGGGTGCCTGAATTCGCCTTTAGCGATACCTTTGTAACCGGAACCAACGTATTCATGCTGGAGGGTGATTCGCAATGAAATTCATCTTCGGTGAGGGTTACTTCGACTCGCTAAATAAATGGATTGAGGATTATCGGGGAATCATCTGGTTCATCTTTTGTGCGGGCATAATCAACGGTTATTCCATGATACTTTTTGCCAACGAGGATTTCCTTCAGCAGTACACGGGGATAATTCAGTATCGCATCGTGAGTGACTTCATCGTGCCTGCCTTCAAAGGATGGGCCATAAGCATGACACCCATCGCCACCTCCTTTTTCGTGGGTTATCTTGCTGAAAAGAAAAAGCAGACGGAAAATGCTCAGCCACTACTTGTTATGTCTTTCCTGATTACCCTCGTCGCCACATTCCTCATCATTGGCATTTTGATACTGCCCCTCATCCTCGGCTGGGTTCCAGGCGTTGGGGGTTTCGAGATATTCACCCTTGGGCTCACGTTCCTCTTCGTTCTGGTGATTTTTCCACTTTCATTCATCGGCACATTCTTAGGAGCAATATGGGTTTCCTACTAAGATTTTTAAACAAGGTACGCAATCAACCGTTCCGATAACATGGAGTATCTGGAGATTCCCGTGGAAAAGCCCGAGGAGGTCAATTTCATCTTCGGACAGTCTCATTTCATAAAAACAGTAGAAGACATATATGAAACCGTGGTCAATGCCGTGCCCGGAGCAAAATTCGGGGTCGCTTTTTGTGAAGAGTCCATGGAGCGGCTCGTGCGGTATGACGGAACCGACGACGAGATGGTCGAACTTGCCAAGAAAAATGCGCTGAAAGTGGGGGCGGGGCACACGTTTTTCCTATTCATGAAGGATATGTTCCCCATCAATGTTTTGGGAAAGGTCAAGACCGTCCCGGAGGTCTGTTCTATATTCTGCGCCACGGCAAACCCAACGATAATTCTCGTGGCTGAAAAAGGGGACCAGCGCGGAGTCGTCGGCATACTGGACGGGAAAAAGCCCCTGGGCGTCGAACAGGAAGAGAACAAGAAGGCACGTCGTGAATTCCTTAGGAAAATCGGCTACAAACGGTAGACCAGGGCAAACCCTACATTTTTGCAATTAACAAGGCGCAGGGCATTGGCCAATCACTTTTTCGCGATTATGGTCAGAATGTCTCCTTCCTTGAGAACGTGGTCTGCACCTACCGTTTGGCTCGGGTATTTCGATGATTTGCCCGTCACCTGAGCGTATCGGAATCGGTCTGCAAGGTCCCGATGAAGGAAATTGCACACGTCTTCCACGGTGCTTCCCCGCTTTATCACGAGGGGTTTTTCCATGTCCGCCTTGCTGCCTCCAGGGGGTTTCATATACAAACGGATGAAATCGAGTTTTTCATATACCGCATCTTTGAGTTCATCGATGCCTGTTCCTTCTTCCGCCGATATGAACACCGGGTCCAGTTCCTTGTACTTCTTCCTCAATGATTCTAGGCGTTCCTGGTCCTGATGAAGGTCTAATTTGTTTATGACGGCCATGGCTTTTGTGTAAATCCGATTGCCCGTCAACGCATCAATGAGCTGGTCTTGGTCAATGTCTTCTCGGATTATCACTTCGGCATTTACCATTCCAAAGGAACGGACCATGTCCTGAACTTCCTCTTCCGTCATCTTGGAAAGATGAGCCGTGGTAGCTACGGTGACGCCTCCCGTTGAGGTTCCTCTAATCACGACGTTGGGTGGTTCCTGGTTGATTCGGATGCCTGACTCGTAGAGTTCGTTAAGGACGACCTTTAGTCTCGGGTCGAATATATCCACCATGATGAGGATTAGGTCCAATGAGCGTGCAGCGGAAAGGACCTCCTTGCCACGCCCTTTGCCCGTTGAGGCCCCTTCGATGAGCCCAGGCATGTCGAGAAACTGCATCTGAGCGCCTTTGTGTTCGAGGACTCCGGGGATTATGTCAACGGTTGTGAATGCGTAGTCTCCCACTTCGCTGTTCGCCCCGGTCAAGAGGTTTAGGAGCGTGCTTTTTCCCGAAGAAGGCAGACCCACAAGGCCTACGGTGGCGTGACCGGATTTTTTTACTGCGTAACCAGTTCCGCTTCCCGAACGGGCGGCTCTTTCACGCATCTCTTCTTTTAGCTTGGCTACCTTTGCTTTCAGCCGGCCTATGTGCCCCTGTGTTGCTTTATTGTATTTCGTATTGGCTATCTCGTCTTCGATTCGGGCTATCTCTTCTTCGACCGTGCCCATGGTGGCGAA